>JARXWK010000005.1 GCA_029916745.1 Dysgonomonadaceae bacterium PH5-43
TAGCTTTCTGCCTAAGAAGCCTGCCATCAAAGTTGATTATGTAGAGGACATGCAGCTTGCTTTATTCTAATCTTATATCGAACTCACGTTAATTATTTAGTAGTTACTTATAAAGAAAATCTACCGCCAAGAGGTTTAACCAAACAAACATCTTCATCTGGTTTATCATATCCCTTTTCTTTAATATATTCTCTAAACTCTTCCAACTCGGCTGTTGTAAAGGCATAGTGTCCTGTTCCATAATCATCAATAGTGAAAGGCTCTCTACCTTCTAAGTCTGTGCAATAAAGCATTCCCCAGTCAACAAAGAAATCAACAAGATCAAGTTCGGTCAAGTCACACACTGCTTTAGCGAAGTGTAATTCGTATTGAGCCGACGTCCAGCCTTCTGTGTTTGCCGTAGAAGTTCTAAGCTTTCTATTCAAATCAGGGAAGAAGTCAGCATATCCTTTTTCCATAAAATAATAGAATAATTGAGAGAATGGAATAAGCGTAACACCTACATCACCATATTTAAGGAGTGCAGTTTTTCCTTTAATTGCCGTTAATCCAGCTTTGAATCTATCTTCTTCATCTGAATACGTTGGATCAACAACATAGTATCTAAAAAATCTATTAGGGAAATTCACACTTGTTTCACCCATTCCCGACCAGTTATTGAACTTGTACTGGTGAATATGCCCTACTTCGTGGCAAGGTCCCCAGTTGTTGTCGCTACTTGGTCCGCCGTAAAAACGAACAGAATTAGCCATATTGTACATAGTACCATATTCGAAAGAAGCTCCCGCATTGTCTTTATACATATAATAGCTTCCATTAGCGCGACATTGTACTCTGTTTTTAGGAAGCCCTTCGTATTTCTGCCAACCCATATATTTTTGTTGGTGAAGAACCATATTATCGTAACGTTTTACTAATTCAGTTACGTCATCGGTATAGTTGCGATAAGCTTCAACTGTATAAGTTATTTGTGTGCGGTTGCCAACTAAATCTAAGAATGGATAAGCATTTGCATTAGCAAGAATTTCTACAAAATCTTCATTTGTGTGAATAGATGCATCGAAATATCCTTGAACAATACCCATAGGAATATGAATATTAACTTTGCCCGCTTCTTCCCAATCGGGAGTAAAATAACTAATGTAACCTATACCTGCAAAATCTTTAACGTCAACAACATTAATACCTTCTTGCAGCGGGTAGCTTCGTGATTGCAAAGACCAATTGTCGGTTGTTTGTCCTAAGTAGTGAGGAATTACTAAGCTAACATTTCTGCCTTCTTCCAAGTTTTCGACAACAATAACATTTTTACCTAATGGGAAATAGATACCAGTAGGGTTTTCGTGTAAGTTATAAGCACTAACGCTATATAGTTTAGAGAAAGAAGATCTATCCATATAGGCTTCACATTCTCTTGTTCTAAAATTTAAAGAATAGTTTCCTTTATATATATTAGTCGCCAATTCTCTAAAGAAAGGGTTTTCCATAGCATCTATATCATTCATAGAAACACCATCTTTCAATTTAGTAAGAAGTTTATCTGCAAATAATGTTGTATTGTTATCTCTTGCTGGATTAATTCTATAAAATTCCATTTCGGCACAACTTGCAAATCCATTACCATCGCCAGCTCCTGATAAGATTGTAAACTCTATAGTTTTTACTTTGCTTAGTTGTTCGCTAAACTTAACTTTAGAGGCATTTCCACTTCCTGCAAAGTCATAAGCACCAATAAGTGTTTTTTCACTCTTATCAACAGAAGTATAATAGATTTCTACTTCTTTGAAGTTTCCATTACTACCCGATGTTCGAGGATTATATATCAGATAATCAAGATCTTCTTCTGCTATATTAAAAACTAAAGTTATAGGAAACTCTTGTACCGACCAACTTGAGTGATACATAGTAGCCATATCTCCATCGAAAGCCTTGCTAATTTCAGCCCCTCCTTGATAAGAACTTGCAGTACCGCTTTTAGGAGTAATCTTAAAATCACCCGGGATAGATGAAGCCAACTCCGAAACAGGAGCTATAGAAGTCATAAAATAATCTTGTGCATTAGTAGGCATTGTAAATCCCAATAAACACAATATGCTTAAAAATATATGTTTTACTTTCATTGTTTATAATTTTAATAGTTTGTAACAGCTTTTGTTTTATTGTTTACAGTAACAAGATATACACCAAGAGGTAAAGATGTGTTTTTGTTTACAGTAACACCTGTTAGGGTTCTAACAGTGAAATCGTCTACTCCTTCAACAAAAATACGTCCTTCTATAGAGTAAATATTAATATTATCCCAATCGTTAGGTTTAGCGATATAATCAATATCCATAGTTACTTCTCCTTTTACAAAGTTCCACGAAAACCCAGAGCCAATTAATGAGTTTTCATTATAAGCTTCAGGAGTTTCGTTTGCTGCAGTAGTATTAAGGTATCGTGTTAGTCCATCGCTATCTTTACCATAAAGGATATATTCTTTATTTGCAATATAATCTAAGTTCCAACCATTACTTTCTTCTATTGTTTGAGTAGCTTTAGTGTATTGATAACCATCTTTTACTAAATAATCAGCCTGTATAATATTACCTGTTGCACGGTTTACTAACTCAAAACGAGTATCTTTTGAAGTTGTACCTTTCTTAATAGCTTTCCATTGTTGGCTGTAATCGTCTTCTTTGTAATCGTCGATACCAAAACAAATATTAGGAAGAGCCGAGCTTACAATATCAGTAATGCATTTGTTTTCGCAACCAGCACGGTTACTTTTTATAACATACCAAGTTTGCGATTTACTGTCGCTCATTACAAGATTAGGATCTTCGTATTCTACGAAACTGAAGTTAGAGTTTCTATCATTTTCCCAAGTAGAGGTTTCTAATACAACTGGAAATTTTTCACCCTTGTATGAATTACCTTGATGGATAAATTTATAACTTGATTTTCCCGACACAGTTGTTACTGCCTGAATGCCGAAATAATTACCTTTTTTGTTGATTTTCCAAGCAGTTGTAGGCGTTCTGTTAATAATTACACGAACCGAACCTGTTTCCGAATCTAAGAAAACATCCATTTTTCTTGTAGATGCTGCTTTGTTGATGAAAATATAGTTGCCGTCGGCATCTAATTCAAATCTCCAAAGTTGAGAGTTTAACTTACTTTGGGTTGCAGAATAAATTCTTTCTCTCCCAAACAAGACGTTACTCTCGTTTGTGAACACCATACCCGAACGTTCATCGTTTCCGCGAACTTCAATAAAATACCATTTGGGGTTGCTTGAGGTGCTAACCTCAGGTTGTGCAAATAAATGACTCGAAATGGTCATTAGAATGCCCAACATTAAAAAGAAATGCTTTTTCATGAAATTAATTAATGTTTGTTGTTTATTAACTATCGATTGCCAAATATTATATATAACAAGCTACAATACAAAAAACAAGGCTATCTCCGCGCAAAGATAACAAAAAATTGATATATCATAATATTTTTAATTAATATTTGCCATTTTTTCATCTTTAGTAATTAATCCTATATACGCAAGGAATAATGAATGTGCATTGGCAAATAGTATTTTACACTATTTACCAACAACACAATCCAATTTCAACTCCAATTCTTTTTTCAGATATTTAGCAAAACAACCGCTTTATTAAAGTGCTTGTGCAAAAAACGACATCTTTTAATATTGCTTTATGCTATCCGTTTGTCTCTCAACCATTCTCGCAAATATCCCATTTTGCTTTTTCAGTTCTTCGGGCGTTCCCGTTTCGGCAACGGTTCCGTTTTCCAATACTACAATTTTGTCAGCATTGGAAACGGTTCTCATACGATGGGCGATAATCAGTACCGTTTTATTACGAACCAATTCTGATATTCCCGCCTGAATCTTAGTCTCATTCTCGACATCAAGCGAGGCTGTAGCCTCGTCCAACAGCACAATCGGCGCATTTTTCAATAAAGCACGTGCAATAGAAACACGCTGGCGTTCACCACCCGACAATGTTTCGCCGTTCTCGCCAATAATGGTGTCGTAACCTTGCGGCATTTGGCTTACAAACTCATCGCATTGAGCTAAGTGTGCTGCACGCTTCACTTCTTCGTCCGAAGCATCGCGCTTGCCAATTCGTATATTGTCTTTAATTGAAGTATTAAAAAGAGTTACATCTTGAAAGACAACCGAATAATTCTCAAATAAAGTTTCAGGCTCAATTAGGCTAATATCTTTTCCGCCAAGCATAATCTCACCAGATTGAATATCCCAGAAACGAGCCACCAGCTTCGCTACCGTACTTTTCCCGCTACCAGATGATCCTACCAAAGCAGTTATTTCACCTTGTTTGGCTGTAAAAGAAGTTTTTTTCAACACCTGTTTGCCCGATTCATATGAGAAATCCACGTTTTTAAATTCTATGTTGTAGTCAGTCGGTGCAAAATCAGTCGTCCCCTGCTGAATAGGTAAAGCTTCCATTTCATTCATACGGTCGATACGAATATCGAGATAAAACAATGCTGCCAAATTGTTCATCACGTCATCTACTGGGGCATAAATCCGTGAACCAACTACTAAAAATATCAGGTAAGTAAATAAATCAATTGCTCCTGTTGCCAATAAATTAGCTCCAATAATTATCACACTCGCCAAACCGAGTTTCAGTAAACTTTGTGCGCCTTTCACCAAAACTCCAGTTAACAATTCACTTTTAGTAAGCTCTGTTTCGTAATGGTCTATTTTATCATCTAATTTGAGAAGATAATCTGCCTCCTGATTGTAAGATTTTATCTCTTGAATAGCTTCCAACCCTTCCTGTATTTGTTCGGTTACAGCACGTTTGTTTATGTAATTGGTCTTATTCGCTTTGGTGATTTTTCGTTTGGATAACAGAATTACTGCCAATGCAAACGGAACCACCCAAAACAAAGCCAATGCCAGTTGCCAGTTGTAGAAAAACATTCCGCAAGCAATTAGCAGAATACTAATCATTGATGCGAACAACTGCGGAACAGCATGAGAGAATGTATGTTCTAAATCGGTGCAATCGTCCATAATGGTTGATGTTACATCTGATAAGTTTTTCTCTCCAAAGAAAGCCAAAGGCAACTTACGAAGTTTCTCGGCAAGCGAAATACGATGGTTTGCGCTTTCTTCGTACACTGTATTGAATGTGCTTTTGTATTGAAACAAGGCAATCACATACATCACCAGTATAAATACAAGACCAAGAATGCTATAATAGGTGATTCCGTGCGCAACCGAAGCTGACGGATTAATCACAGGTTGCAGATAGTCTTCAAGAAACAAGAAGACAAAAACGGCTGGCATCATCAATGCGATGTTGAGCAGGGTTGTCCAATATACGCCTTTACAGAAATCTTTAGCTCCTTTTTGCGAAAGAGCAAATCGTTGCTGAATCATTTTAAGCATGAGCAGCCTCCTTTCCTATTGTCCATTGAACGGACTGTTGATATTCGTTCCACATATTATTATATATTCCTTGTTTTTCGATTAATTCATTGTGAGTGCCATATTCAGCGATTTTCCCTTTATTGATTACGATAATATTGTCGGCATCGGCAATGCTTGTAAGTCGATGGGCAATCATTAAAACCGTTTTCCCTTTTGTTAGTTCCTTTAATGCTTGTTGTATCAGATGTTCGTTTTCCGGGTCGGCAAAGGCAGTAGCCTCGTCAAGAACAACAATGGGAGCATTCTTTAGAATAGCACGGGCAATATCTCCTTCACATTAATTCCACCAATCAATACCGCGCCTTTACTGGCATCCCAGAAGCGAGGGATAAGGCGTGCTATAGTAGTTTTTCCACTTCCCGAAGCTCCGACCAAAGCAACTGTATTTCCCTGTGGAATGGAAAAACTCACTCCGTCAACTGCATTCTTTTTGGCATCGGGATAAGCAAACACGACATTCTCAAAATTGACATCAAAGCTTTTCAAAGGTTGCGAATTTTTCAACACTGGGAATAATTCAATATCCGTTAAGTTGTCTAAGCGATTAATGGCTTCACCTGCTTGACCCATAGCCTGCTGCAAATACATAATTTTCATAATACTTTGCGAGAATACGGGAGTAATTAATATGAATAGAAAAAAGTTAAGCAAGACAGAAACGAGATCACCTATATTTCCTATCAGCAAGATTGAGACGGGAGCCAATACAAACACAAAAGAATTAATAACCACTGTATAGCCCGACATCGCTTTTTCACAACCCTTGCTATATTGGGAGACCATTTTATTGTAATTCATAATGCTTTTATGGAAATTCTTAAATGAGTAAATGGTTTGTTGAAAAACCTTTACCACAGGGATTCCACGCACATATTCTACAGCTTCGGTATTCATTTCCTCTAGCGAAGTCATGTACCTTTTCATAAACTCACGCTCTTTTTCACCCATCATCAGCATAATTAAAACAAAAGAAATAACGATAGGAACCAAGCATGCCAATCCGAGTTGCCAGTTAAACACAAAAATCAGGACGAGAGCAACTATCGGTATGATAATAGCAACAGCCAAATCGGGTAGTTGGTGTGCTAGAAAACTGTGAGTAATACTTGCATTATCATCTATAATCTTTCGTATCTTTCCGCTAGTATTGTTATCAAAAAAACCAAGCGGCATCCGCACTATCTTACGCATAGCTTCGCGCCGCATATTCGATTCCACTTTGAATGCTGCCAAATGCGACAACATCAATGCACCAAAATAGAGGATAACACTTGTGATTGCTGAACCCGCTGCCCACCAAGCATAAGTGATTACTGTTTTGGAAGAAAAGCTATCTCCCGGATTCAAAAGCTCTCTGACTATAAGCCAGATAAAAATAAATGGCAGCATTCCTGCCAAGGCACTGATGGCTGACAATGCCATAGACAAGGGGAAGAGTGTTTTCCGCTCGCCTGCATAGTGTTGAAGTTTGTTTAATGTACTCATATATTTATAATTTATAATGTTTAAATATTCTCGTTTCCAGCTTTTCAATAGCGAACAATGTTCAATTTTGTTCAATAAAAAAGGGAAGCAATCTATGCCTCCCTTTAAGTTCCTTTAAGTTCTCGCCATCCTGCAAAACTAAACCGGAAATATTCATAAAAGAAATCCCGTATCTTCTGCCTGTCCATATCATGCATTACGATTTCTCCCAAAATACTTACCATCCACGAAGAAATCGTGTGAATAAAGAAGGGAGAAACCGTACGCGCTTGCGAATTATGTTTCTTCTCTAATGCCATATAATCATGGCTTATATGAGTTATGTGGTCGGCTAATTCATTCCTAAAATTAGCCATAGATGAACCTTCCGAACAATACAGCAAAAGACGATATTCCTCTTTATACTTCTCTATTAAATCAATGTAATACGCTATAGCATTCTCGTTATGACCATAGGGTGCTATGTGGCTAAAGTCGAAAAAATCTTCGGTATGCTGCTGGGTAATAAACGTAAAAATGCTGTTCTTGGCAGGCTTCATAATGGCTCTATATATCTCATCTTTGTTCTGAAAGTAGTTATAAACATTGCTTAAGCCAACATTTGCTTTATTTGCTATATCACGCATAGAGGCATTCTTGTAGCCTTTAGAGAGAAACTCTTGCCTGGCTACCGAGAGAATGGATTCGAATATTTCGTCTTTTAGTAATTTCATTAATGAATACTTTACTTTTTAGACTACAAAGGAACGGCGTTCTTTAATGATATGCAATCCCTATTTCTTGGTATTTTTTTGATAATAAATACAACAAAAGCTATCTTAAAGCAAAGAGGATATGTGTTAAGCACATATCCTCTTTGCTTTAAGATAGTAACAATCTGCTATAAAATAACCTTAAAAGATTTTCCATCAACTACCAAAATATAGCAACCTTCTTTTATATTATTAGTAGGAAGCATTCTTCCCGACAAGTCGAAAAGCTTAACACTGGCATTGTCTTTTGTGATAATACTCCCATCAACAATAGTGAAAGGCATATCGTCAGATTTTTCATCTATTGATATAATATCGTCAATAACAACCTTATAATCAATAGCAGATACTTGCTCCGCAGTTAGCACACCTGGGAAGAATTGAACTGAGTGAATCGTCCCCGTGAATGGATAACGATTATTATCGTTTGCCGAAACTATACCGCCAATATAAAGTTGTGCATCTTTTATTGCTTCTTTTCCGAAATAATAATAACCATAAGCCCCCATACCACTAACTTCACGATTGAAAACGCCATCAACGTAATAATTGTAGTTAGGAGTGCTAGGCGACATAGTAATTACTATTTGGTGACGTTTGGTAGCATTTGAATAACCTCCAGTGTACCAGCCTTCCAACTCGTTATTACCTACGAAACGAATGCCGAATTTAGAAAAGTTAGAAATTGTTCCTACTCCGAAAAATTTATTATCAGCAGCTATATCGCTAGAGCCAACTAATATCGCATCTCCTGTTGTGCTTGAAGGAGTGAAGTCTATAGCAACGGTAAGCGACTCTTCAGCTAAAACTGGAGCTGCTTGAGTGCTTGGCACAAGCACTGGTCCATCACATTCGATGTTAGCTAATGTTAATAAAGATGCAGGAAGTTCAGGTTTTTCAGGTTCTTCGCCTATAACGTCGGCTATTAGATTGTCGTAACTAATTAATTTGCCAATTTGAAAGTTTGCCATTGCTCCGTCAAAAAATTGTACGGAATGCACAGTTCCCTTAAAAGCTTGATTAATATCTTTTGTTGAACTCTTAAACCCACCAATGGTAAGAGCATTAGCGTCTGTAATTGTTCCAAAGGTTTCGTATACCCAATCGGCATTGTTATCATAATTATAAGTGTTCTTAAAGGCTCCATCTAAGTAATAATCAATACTTTTAGGATTTTCAGCTCTGAAAACATAAACTATTTGATGGCGAGTTGTTGCTGTGCCTAAAGAGTTAGAGAAGCGATGTTCTGAAACATCTTGATCTTGATAGAGTACCGAGTAATTGCTATCCCAAACCGAAGCAGAGAAATGACGACCAGTATTGGTTGTATCGGCAACGGCAATAAGAGATGCAAAAGAAGAACTTGCAGTAGAAGTTGTGAAATCTATAGCTATAGTCATATCTTTTTTACCTACTATACGTTGCAGAAACTCGTCTGGCACTCTGAAAAACTCTTTGCCATTACAGCTAACATCTTTAATTGTTAGAATAATATTAGGATCGGCGGGGTCTTTTTCTGGCGAACCTGTAACTTCTGTAAATAAAAACTGACAACCTGTGTCGCTGGTATTGCTTCCACCTCCCCAATTAAATAAAACTCCAGAGTTAGTAAGGTTAAGTTGTGTGCTTCCGCTTTTAATGATAAACTTACTAGACCCGTCGCTTTTTGTAAAAGTCCAACCAGAAGCAGGTTCTGTAGCTGTTGTATTCATTTGAGTATTGTGCGTAGCAACAGGATTTAAGAAGCTATTGTCCATACGGTTTATGATATTGAACGAATTGTCGCTTCTTTTAGTTAGTTTCCATTGTTGACTTTCGTAATTATTTGAAGAAGTAAATACTACCCCATTGTTAGCACCTTCACCTTTCATATAGATGCCGGCGTTACGTAAAGGAGCCGAAAGTTTATACCAATGCTCTTCCACTTCTGTACTAGCTAAAGGTAAGCTTATCTCGCTGTTACGAAATGTATTAGTAGCTGTTGTTAATGTGTTTGCAGCAGTTTGATAATCTTCGGCTGTTGCGTCTTTATTATTCGCTACTGCATCGGCAGCTTCTATTGCGGTACGAAAAACATTTGTAGCTTCAGTTGTGTAAGCTCCAGCACCTTCTTCTTTTAATTCATATAAAAATTGACGAGCATTTGCTACTGCCATAATTAAGTCGTAAGCATCAACTCTTAAAGGAACTATGTTTTCATCAACATAAGGAGCTAATATTTCTGCCCATTTTAGATATCCTTTACCGTTAAATCCTCTATCGCTCCAAGCATACTGAGAATCCAATACGCCATTTTTAACTAATGGAGTGTAAACATCGATAAAATAAATGTTATTGCTTTCGTCGGTAAGTTTTGCTAACTCTGTATTAAAGGGTACATAAAGATTGGTGTTAGTTGTAGCATTATTTCTTGGAGCCAAACTTTGAATGTAAATTTTAGTATCGGGAGCTTTTTCTTTTATTAATGCAAGAATAGCCTTGTAAGTAGTTATTGCTTCGCTTACCGATTTATTATTGTATTCGATGTCTTTGTATCCGCAAGAGATAAAAACTTTAGCAGGATTGCCTGTTATTATATGAGGAATCATATCTTTTAATTCAACAAGACTAATGCTTGAGCCTCCGTGATTTACACCTATACCCCTACTCTTAACATTTGGGTTTTGAAGAAGTTCTTTCCATTCGCCAGTATTAGTATGGAAGTCACCCAACATTAAAATGTCGTTTTCAGAAACTGACTTAGAAGCAAAGTTAGATACGCGTTGATTTACATATCCTGTATGAGACGAAGGGATAGTTGCATTAGAAGTATTAACGATAGAGGGTTTAATACCTGTGTATTTCTCAAATTCTTCTGTCCAAACATAGTATCCCGAACCCATAAGATGCAGTCTGTCGTTAGAATGATTACTATTTATGTTAAGTTCGTTGTCAGGGCTGTTAAGTTTAGAGAATACATCTATATAAGTAACTTCTTTTTCTTTACAAAGCTCTTGTAAAAGTTCATTAGTTACCTTTACGTTAGCATTGCCAGCATAAGGTAAAATACTTTGAATGTATACCTCTGTGTCGGGAGATTCTTTTTGCGCTAATTCTATAGACTTACGAATACAAGGAACAACAATATCGGGATTGGCACCATCGTTAATTCCTATCATAATAAACAGTTTCGCCGGCTTACCTTTTAGTATATAGTCCATATTATTCATAATTTCGGCTGAAGTATTGCCACTAATTCCTCTGTTTACTACTCGAGGATCGTTGGAGAAAGACTCCGACCACTCATTTCCTTGTGTAATACTATTCCCAGTGAAAACTATACTGTTTTCATTTATAGGAAGCATTCTGAACATATCCCGTCTTTGATTGCGGAATGGTAGGTCTGCAAATGCATAACTGATACATAAGCAAGATAACAAAATTAAAAAGACTGTTTTTTTCATGATATTTAATATTAACTAAATGTTATATAATTCGCAAATTTACACACATTATTTTAATACACAAGTAATATCCCAAATAATTATATGATATAAATATCAATAATTTACTTTTGGAATATTACCTTCACTACTTAGTCTTTATTTTTTAAGTATGAAATATCCCATATTTACTTTACCATTAAGCACACACAAATAAGCCGCTCTTCTAATAATCAAGTTGTAAATAGCTTATTCCCTATTCTACAGAAAATACATTTTTTCTTCTCACAATATTCTCGTTGCAACTGAATAAGAGCTTGGCTATCGCCTGCATTATTTACTGCCACCCCATATTTAGTAAATGCTTTTACTATATAATTACTCTCTGGTCGTATCAAATCTAATAACTTAAGGGCTGAATCTATGTAATTTTCATTGTTAGTATGCCTTCCATAGGCAAATAATATCGGCACAACTGTATTTATTATAAGAATGTTAACAGAAGAGAGACCTAATGTTTTAACTTGATCGACCGATGGTTTACCAAAGTTATAATGCGTATTCCAATATTTATGAATATCTGTTGTAAACAGGAATTGCATTTCATTCAAATCCTTTAAGTCTAATATTTTAGAAAAGAGTCTCGGACTTTGCCTTATTATACTCGCAAGCTGTACTAATTTCACATAAGGGAAGTTGCCAGGTCGCATTCTTAAACTTTTAAATGAAGATGAAGAATCCAAACCTTGCAAGTTATATTTTTTAGCAAGAAACTTATATTCTATTTTTAGAGAGGAATAATACGAGTCGTCAATATCATCATTCAACAATCCCGCCTGACCAAGAAACAAGGCTTCGGTCTGCAATATAGAGTCTGAATGTTTATACACACAAATTAAAGGCAAACTTTTAGCTAATCGCTCAAAGGCATCACTATTTACTCCAAAACCGAAATTACGAGAAAGAAGGACATAAAAGACTTCGTCCCAGTTATTCTTATACAGACTTAACAAATCTACTATTTGACCAACTTTACGCTCTAATCTTTCGGTTAACAGAGAAACTTTCCAATCGGATATAAATATTTCGGGTATCTTCCAAAGTTGTTCAGCACAAGGGATTAATGAATCTCTATATAATAGATATGAATAATTTTCTTTAATCTTATTTGGCACCTGCATAATCCATTGTGGAATAATTCTCCCATTTGAATCTTTTACTATTGGTTCGTCTACAAACTCTACAATGTGCAACACAACCGAATTGTAAGCTTTGTCTTTGTCGTGATGATGCTTATACCAATCACTCGATTTGATATGAATCTCCACATTACCTGCCCACATTTCTTCTCCAATTTTTATTTTAGCATTAAAGAAATCAGGACCTGCATTTGTGTTATACACACCTACATCTATAATTTCAATAGGCGTTTCGTCGATAGTTTTAAAGTTATTATTACAAGAATACAGCTTATGCTTCCAAATGTAATGAAGTAAATTCTCCATAGTTCAGCTATTTTTGGCGTTTAATTAAAAAATACAAATAAAGATTTCGACTGCAAATGTAAAACTATTAATCGAAGTTTTGGCTAATTAAGTGAAAAATGCTAAGTTTGCTATCTCAAAAAATAATTTATTAAACATAATGAAAAAGTTATATTCTCTAACTCTATTTTTACTTGTTACTATTACTTTATGCGTTGCTCAAAATGGCAGTAATCCTATACTTTTGGAAGATATTACGGGAGGAAAGTATTATGCTTATGGCACTAAAATGATGCGTTCGTTATCCGACGGAGAACATTACACTTCGATAAGCAGCGATTCTAAATCCGTTCTTAAGTATTCTTATAAGACAGGAGAAATTGTCGACACCTTATTTAATGTTGACAAGGCAAGAGAGACTAAACTTAAATCTATTCAGGGCTATGCTATAGACTCAAGAACTTACCGCATTTTAGTTTGGAATAATGTAGAGTACATTTATAGACGTTCGTGGAAAGCTGATGTTTATGATTATGACGTACGTCGCAACTACTTAAAACCTTTGTCTGATAACGAGGGTAAGATAATGATTCCTACATTCTCGCCCGATGGACGTATGGTTGCATTTGTTAGAGACAATAATATTTGGATTAAAAAATTTGATTACGATACCGAAATTCAGATCACAAAAGATGGCGAACTAAACAAGGTATTAAACGGAGTTACTGATTGGGTTTACGAAGAAGAGTTCGGGCAAACAAATCTTATGTCGTGGTCGGCAGATAGTAAGTTCCTTGCTTATATTAAGTCGGACGAGTCGGGGGTTAAGAGTTTCGATTTTCAGTATTATAAAAACAACTTATATCCAGAGTCTTATGTGTTTAAATATCCTAAAGCAGGCGAAGACAATTCAAAGGTTGCTTGTTTTGTTTACAACTTAGAGTCGAAAGACACAAAGAAGATGGAAGTTCCTCTTGACGACGACGGATATATCCCATCTATTCAATTCACCGAAAACATAGATCAGTTAGCTGTAATGACTCTAAACCGTCATCAAAACAACTTTAATATGTATTTCGTTAATCCTAAATCTACAGTTGCAAAACTTATACTTCACGATGAAAGCAAATATTATGTAGACCCAGATTGGATATTAAATATTAAATTCACCAAAGACAACTTTGTATATGTGAGCGAAAAAGACGGATATGCACATATCTATCTTTATTCTATGACTGGTGTTTTAGAGAAACAACTTACTTCGGGCAATTGGGACGTTACTGATTTGTACGGTTATAATCAAGAGACAAAAACCGCTTACTATCAGTCGGCAGAAGAAAGCCCTATACATCGTGCTGTTTACAAAGTAGACACAAAAGGAAATAAAATAAAACTCTCGACCGACAAGGGAACTAATTCGGCTGTATTTAGTAATAACTTCAAATACTATGTAAATACATTCTCTAATGTTACTACTCCTACGCTTATTACTTTGCATAACGAAAAAGGAAAAAGATTATTTATATTAAACGATAACGAAGAAACTAAGAAGCGTCTTGAAGAAACAAAGTTTAGACACAAAGAGTTTTTCACTTTCACAAACGAAGCAGGAGTTGAACTAAACGGATGGATTATTAAACCTTCTGATTTCTCTGATAACAAAAAATATCCAGCAGTAATGATTCAGTATAGCGGTCCAAACTCGCAACAGGTAAAAGATGCTTATGGTATTGATTGGTACAACTATCTTGCCGAACAAGGCTATATTGTAGTGTCGGTTGATGGTAGAGGAACTGCTGCGCGAGGTGAAGAGTTCAGAAAATGCACTTACCTTAAATTAGGTTTATTAGAATCGGACGACCAAATATCGGTTGCTAAGTATTTAAGCAAACAAACCTATATCGACAAAGATAATATTGCTATCTGGGGCTGGAGTTTTGGTGGTTTTACTACTCTTATGTGTATGAGCAGAGGCAACGGAATACTAAAAGCTGGCGTTGCCATCGCTGCTGTTACCGATTGGAGATTTTACGATTCTATTTACACTGAACGATTTATGCGCACTCCTAAAGAAAATATGAATAACTACGATTTATGTTCTCCTATTAAATTAGCAGACAAACTTAAAGGTCGCTTATTCTTAGTTCACGGCACGGCCGATGACAATGTTCACTTCCAGAATGCAGCAGAATATATGAAAGCATTACAAAATGCTGGTATTCAATTTAATTCGATGACTTACCCCGACAAAAACCACAGTATAGTTGGAGGAAACATCAGAACTCATTTATACACAGGAGTGATAGACTTTCTTAATATCTACTTAAAAGGACAAATTTAATGGCTTGTTGCAATAATAAAAACATTAGAAAACCAGAATGGATAAGGGTTAATCTGGGCAATAACGAAAACTTCTCCCTTACTGGTAACGTTATAAAAAGCAAATCGCTTCATACAATATGCGAAAGCGGTAGATGTCCGAACAGAGGAGAATGTTGGAATCGCAAAACAGCAACTTTTATGATAGCAGGAGATATTTGTACTCGTGCTTGCAAATTCTGTAACACCAAGTCGGGACGCCCTCTCCCTTTAGACTCTAAAGAACCTCAAAAAGTAGCAGAGTCGATAAAAACATTACAACTAAAACACGCAGTTATTACCTCGGTGGATAGAGATGATTTGCCCGACTATGGAGCAAAGCATTGGGCAGAAACGATAATAAAAATAAAAGAAATAAATCCAGAGATTACTATAGAAGCCTTAATTCCCGACTTTGCTGGCAATAAAGAGTTTATTACTATGGTAACAGATGCTCGTCCCGAAATAATATCTCACAATATAGAAACCGTAGAAAGACTTACTCCTTTAGTAAGAAGTGTAGCAAAATACAAAACAAGTCTCGAAGTATTGAAACAAATATCGGAATCTGGCATTCTTGCTAAATCGGGTTTAATGTTAGGCTTAGGAGAAACCAGAGAGGAAATATTGCAAACTATGGACGACTTACTTTCTTATGGTTGCACTCTGCTTTCTATCGGACAATACCTTCAACCATCTAAGAAGAATGTAGCCGTAGAAGAGTATATAACCCCCGAAGTTTTTGACGAATATAAAGAAATTGCACTATCAAAAGGGTTTACTCACGTAGAGTCTGGTCCATTAGTGCGCTCCTCTTATCATTCCATTGATTATCTATTGTAACTTTTTCTTAACATCTGAAAACAATCTATAGTTTGTAGATGTTATTAAGTAGAAGTTGAAAACATTGATTAATTGAATTAGGAGGAATATATTTATGAGCACACAAAAAGCAATAGCACCTTTGATGACGCCAATACTTGGTATGACACCAATCATAGTATTCTTTTTATTAGATAGTTTCTTACCTTATCCAATTGCATTTTGCAGTGCCTTAGCAGCTGGTGTTATTTACTTTATAATTAATGTATTTTTAGCAAAACAGGAAGTGCCATACACTTTACAAGTTTCATTAGTCGCCTTGTTTGCTTTTATTGTTCTTGGTTTTATACCTATCGTACGAAATTATGTATATATAGAAAATGCTTCTGCCATTTTAGGCATTTTATTAGTAATATCTTTTTTTATATTCATTCGTATTCAAGGATACTTTAGAGCAAAAATCCTAACTACTGATGACATATCTCAGGATACCAAAATACTAAAGTTTAATGGGGAAATTTATGTAATGAATGGTGTTATATTTACACAAACACTTTACTTGCTTATCATTTTAGTTTACAGCCTACTCCCATTAAGTTATCATAATGTCACAGCCGATTTTATCATTTATCATCTTATTATTTTAATTTTCATAGTAATACACGTAGCTTATGAACTTATAAACTGGCATATAGTACGTAAAGAGATGGAAAAAGAAGAATGGCTTCCTATTATTGACGAAACAGGAAGCGTACACGGTCGTGTTGCTTTAAGTGTAAGTCGGGAGTCGGGAGACAAATATATGCACCCAATAATTCGTATTGCTCTAATAAACAAAGGGCGACTATATTTAAGAGAGCGAAATAATAGTTTCCCCATAAGTGAAAGTCATTATATCGACTATCCATTTGAGCGTTATCTTCGTTTCGGTGAATCATTAGATGAAGGAGTAAGACAGACGTTTATTAACAATGGAGCTGACGCTGATTTGCCTTACCGTTTTGTTTTCAGATACGTCGACAAAACAATAGAAACTAATCGTCTTGTATATCTTTATGCGTGTACTATAAACGACGATAAGTTACTCAGCAAATTACAGATTCAGAGAGGTAAATGGTGGACAGAAAAACAAATTAACGACAGTATTGGTATGGATTTCTTCTCTCCAAGCTTCGAAAAAGAATACGAGTTTCTTGACGCTACCATATTAACGGCAGAACGATTGATGGGCATCATTAATGATGAGTAACTCATTTCTCTATAACTGATATTGACCGCCTGGAATACAACGAACTACTCCTTTCATTTCTAACTCGAATAGCAATGGCGACAGCTTACTCATTGGTAAGTTAAGGTCTATACTCATATTATTAACGTGTGCACTGTCTTTATTTGTTAGATAATCAACTATGCTTTGTTCTTCTTGCGATAAGTCGGGAAATAAGGGTCGTTGTATGTTCTTTGGTTTCTCTAACTGTTCTCCCCAATTCATTTCTCTGATTAAATCATCGGCACAAGTAATAAGAGATGCTTTCTTGTTTTTAATTAGCTTATTGCAACCTATAGAATAAGGATCGGTTACTTTACCCGGAAATGCAAAAACATCTTTATTGTATGAGTCTGCAATAGATGCAGTAATCAATGCGCCTCCCTTTTCTGCCGACTCAATAATGATTGTACAATCTGATATACCAGCGACTATTCGATTCCTTTTAATAAAGTTTTGTCTATCAGGATTTGTTTCGCTAATAAAATCAGTCAGGAGACCACCGTTACTAATCATCTCTATTGCCGTATTTCTATGAACTAAAGGATAAATGCGATCTAAGCCGTGTGCTAAAACTCCAACCGTAGACACATTATGTTTAAGTGCTGCTTTATGGGCAGCTATATCTATACCATAAGCTAATCCACTAAATATTATAATATTAGGATATTGCTCCGAAATATCTTTCATTAGAGCTTCGATAATCTCTTTACCATAATTAGTAGCATTACGAGTACCCACAATACTTATAGATTTATCTGTATTAAAGTTGCAATCCCCTTTGAAATAAAGCATAACAGGTGCATCTATACAATCTTTCAACTTATCTGGGTAATCCTTATCGGTAAAGAACAATGGCTTTATATTACTCTTATTTATAAAAGCAATTTCTTTTTCAGCCCTACGCAACACTTCAGGGTTTTGTATTTCCGATATTATTTTATGAGATATTCCCGGAATACGCTCTAACAATCTTTTCTTTTCAGTAAAAAGCGACGACACATCTCCTAATGTATTTACTACCTGACGAGCAGTTATTGAGCCTATCCCTTTTACTAAAGTTATTCCTATTTCATACAACAAGTTTTGGTTATTCATCTAAATTAATTATTTGGTCATTGAATGTATTCTTTCATTAAATCATCGAAATAATCCCCTCGAGAGAGGACTCCTTTTATCAGGACTACCGCCTCGACCGTTGCCTTACAGCAGAGTTCATTATCTTTTTTTCTTCGTATCTCTTGATGAAAGACTATCTTTACTCCTTTTCTTTCTACAGTAAGAGAAGATATAAAATATTCACTACCAGTTAACGACGCCTTATAACGCAAATCGGCACGAGCCACAACAGGATCAATCTTTTGTTCGTGCATTTCAACAAAAGAAGTTCCTACGCTTTCCATAAATTCGTGACGAGTAGTCTCGAAGTAATGAAGATAATTGGCATTATTTACTATTCCTTGTATATCACATTCATAGTCGCGCACTTTCATTTCAATTTGAAAGTTTTTTTTGCTCATAGGTTTAATCTTATTTTGTTGTAATTATCTTAAATAGCTTATCAGAAGGACGAATTTTCTCTGACACTTTCATTGAGAAGTGCATTCCCTTCGAGGCTTCATCAACGGAGTTTAACTCGACTCTTATTTCATCAACATCAACAAACAAAGCTCCCGTTGTAGGGCCGGTAATCAATACTTTATCCCCTTTGTGTAAAGTTTGTGTTTCTATAAGAAACTCCGCAACTCCAAGTTTAGAAAAATATTTAATAGCTTTACCTATATACATTTTCTTTTCGGTAGCTTCATTACCATATTTATCACTCCATTCGCCTAACCGTTGTCCTAAGTAATAACCATTCCAGAAGCCTCTATTAAAGACTCTTTTTAACCTTGTATCCCAATCGGCTATTTTATCTTCAGTAAAGCTATCGTTGCAATAAGCAGTAATGGCTTCTTTATAACATTCGCATACAGTTCTTACATACTCAGGACCTCGAGCGCGTCCTTCTATCTTAAACACTCGCACACCCGAATCCATCATTTTATTGATGAAGTGTATAGTCTTTAAGTCTTTGGGCGACATTATATACTGGTTATCTATTTCCAGTTCAATATCGCTTTCTTTGTCTTTTACTATATAACCTCTGCGACATATCTGATTACAAGCTCCTCTATTTGCTGAAGAGTTCATTTCGTGTAAACTCAAGTAGCATTTACCTGAAACTGCCATACACAAAGCTCCGTGAGCAAACATTTCTATACGAATAAGTTCACCTTTAGGTCCACAGATATTTTGTTTTATTATTTCTTCATAAATAGCTTTTACTTGGTCGAGATTAAGTTCTCGTGCCAACACAACAACATCGGCAAAGTTAGCATAGAATTTCAACGATTCAATATTGGTTATATTTAATTGAGTCGACAAGTGCACTTCCACACCTATACTTTTCGCATAGTTCATAGCAGCTACATCTGCAGCTATAATCGCCGATAACTTAGCCTCTTTTGCTGCATCAATTATTTCGTACATTCGATTTAAGTCGTTGTCGTAAATAATTGTATTTACCGTAAGATATGTTTTAAGATTATGTTTGTTACAAATATCTGCTATCTCGTGAAGGTTTTTAATAGTAAAATTATTTGCCGAACGAGAGCGCATATTCAGCCCTTCTATACCAAAATAAATCGAATCTGCACCTCCTTGAATAGCGGCAGCCAAAGATTCAAAAGAACCTACGGGAGCCATTATTTCGTATTTACTAATATCTTTAATCATTATACTATTGAATAAGAGCCACAAAAATACAAAAATAAACTGTAATTTTGTAATCGAACAGAATTATAGACAAACAAAGCAATGAAAATAGGCAATATAATATTCGATAAGTATCCTGTATTTTTAGCACCAATGGAAGATGTAACAGATATTTCTTTCAGACTGTTATGTAAGAAATTCGGTGCCGATATGGTTTATACCGAATTTGTATCAAGCGATGCTCTTATCCGTAATGTTAATAAAACAAAGGCGAAGTTAGTAGTTTCAGACGAAGAACGCCCTGTTGTTATTCAAATATATGGTAAAGACGTCGACACAATGGTTGAAGCCGCACGTATATGCGAAGAAGCTAAACCAGACATTTTAGACATCAACTTTGGTTGTCCAGTAAAAAAGATAGCAGGCAAAGGAGCTGGTTCTGGTATGTTACGCACTCCCGAATTAATGCTCGAAATAACTGAGGCTGTTGTTAAGGCTGTTAACATTCCCGTTACGGTAAAAACACGATTAGGCTGGGATCATAATTCTCTAATAATTACCGACTTAGCCGAAAAGTTACAAGATTGTGGCATTGCAGCATTAACCATACACGGACGTACACGCTCCCAGATGTACACTGGCGAAGCCGACTGGTCTCTTATTGGTGATATTAAAAATAATCAAAGAATACATATTCCTATAATTGGGAATGGAGATATTACTTCTCCCGAACTATGTAAACGCGCTTTTGATGTTTATGGAGTAGATGCCGTTATGGTTGGTCGTGCAAGCATTGGGGCACCTTGGATATTTGAAGAAATGAAACACTTTCTAACAACAGGACAACATTCAGAGAAAAAGCCTTTCAATGATTACATCGAAATACTAAAACAGCAAGTATTAAAAAGTGTAGAACGGTTAGATGAGCGTAGAGGCATACTTCATAGTCGCCGACATATAGCTGCGAGTCCTTTATTTAAAGGCATTCCTGATTTTAAGTCTACAAAGATTGCTATGCTTAAAGCCAATACTGTCTCGGAATTATTCGACATTATTAACAGAATAGAATCAAATATAGGTTTTTGATGTTAAATCATTTTAATTTTGAAAGTTTTATCATCAAATTACTTGACATATTAAAAATTAATCTATACTTTTGCAAAGTAGTTTTTTCATAATAGTATTAGATTTAAGGTTAACAAAGATTGAATTAGGGAGTTCGTGAGAATTCCCTTTTTTTATTTATGAGATTTTTTTACATAGACATAATCCATTTCATACTTTGAAACGATCCGTTTCACGGTTTGATATAATTCGTTTCACGGTTTGAAAACACTTGTTTCATATAGGTGAAACACTTTGTTTCATACTAATAAACTACCTGTTTCATACGGGTGAAACGACAGGCAAGCAAGAAAAAAGTTAAAAGATAAAAACTAAAAGTTAGCGCAAAGCGAAGCACATAACTCTTAGTTCTTCACTCTTAGTTCTTAGTTCTAAAATATTGCTGTCCGCTAAAATGTGTACTTTTACCAATGATTAGTTTTGTTTGTTTAGGAGCCCTAACAACCTCCTTGCCTCTTATTACTAATATTGTTATATGATTTTTATCTTTGACTAAAATTCTTCTTTAACTGCTTTCCTAATATTGTCAGTCTATATTTTTGCAAGCGACTATTCGGTTTATCGGGGATTGTCATCTCTATAAATCCCTGTTCTAATGCTGGCTTAAGATAATTAGATCGAAAGTTTTCTCTATCTGACAAATTTAATTGCTCTTGTATCTCTAATCGATTCATATCCTTTGTTAACACACTAATCAAAGCAGTGACTTGCTCGGTGACTTGCTCGGTGACTTGCGGGGTTGCAGGAAATGTCATTCGTAAAAAATAAATCGCAACAATCTATGGTTTTACTAACCAATTACAACTTTACCATTAAACACTGCTCCATCTTTATAAGTAACTGCTACTATATAGCTGCCTGCTTCAGCAATAGAGAAAGAGAATGAAGTTGAATTAGTATCTAACAGCTGACCTGTTATAGAATAAATATTAACTTTAGATATATTATTGCCAGTTACTATCAATGTTTTACCATTCACTGTGAAAGTAGGAATATCCATAACTTCTACTTTATAGATACCCGACAGTGTGGGTTCTGCCTGATCAAGATCTACAAATACTAAAGTATTTCTTGAATTGTTTTTAGTCCAATCGGTAATTTTCTTATTAAAACCAGCACTCGAATGCTGACTAAGATGACGAGTTGAGCCTTCGCGAGCTAACTCCCACGCTGGTTTGTATGTTGAGTTTGTTGTTGCTACGAAATTAAATTTAGCTGCTTCTGTTATTAAGTTTGTTGTTAAGTAAACACCAGTCGATATTCCAGAGACTGTAGGATTATATGAAATAATATTTCCATTTTTATTCACCAACACATATTTGAAACCTGTGGTTGCTTCTGTAGTTGCTAAAACTTTCCATATCTGACTATTATCATTTTTAGTCATTTCCTTAGTAAGAAGTTCTTCACCTACTCCCATATCGGTTATTACACCATTGCCATTTCTGAATTGTATATAATACCAAGATTCATTATTTGTGGTGCTTACTGTAGGAATATTATAGACAACTTCTTTAGCGGCTCTAAACTCAATAGCATTCTTTTTATCATTGGTAGCATTCTCTCCTATTGTTATGCCCGTTGTTTGACCTAAAGCTGTAGCCGTAGCATCTTTTCTTTGCAATTCCCATGCTGCTCCATTTTCGGTTTCTGTATAATTAATATCAAAAGGAACGCCTTTAATTTCAGATACATCTGTATCGTAAGCATTATTATTGAATGCAATACTATTCCCAAGTTTATTTGTTAATATGTATTGTTCGCCTGAGGCTGTAATTTTCCATAGCTGACCATCTTTATTAGGTAGAGGATCACGAGCAATTATAGGTTCCCCTGCATTACCTCCCTGTATAACTTTATTAGAGTTTATAAATTGTAAGTAATACCATTTTACATTATTTGCATCGCTTACCTCTGGAAAGAAGTTACGGATTCTGTCAGCACAGACAAAAAGGAGAGCATTACCCGCATCTCCTTTTGACCATTCCCCTAATTGTACATCTAAGCCTGCGCCTCCCCATTGATTCATACAACCGCTGGCTCCAGTTCTTTGTATTTCCCAAGCGGGAGTGTAGCTCGAATTTGTAGTTGCTACAATATCAACTGTAACCGATTCAGTACTACTTGTATTAAAGCGACCATCAGCAAAGCTCATTTTTCTACCTGTTTTATTAACAAAGGTATACTTATTGGCAGTTTTTATAACTTTCCATAATTGAGCAGAACTACCTATGGCTTTTTGTTTTGTTTCTATAAGTTCTCCTTCGCCCATATCGCACAATACTCCATTTTCGCTTCTAAATTGAATGTAGTACCACACTTCATTAGAGTCGTCTTCTGAGCTAATTGTGGGAAATTTGGTATTTACTATTATCTCTTCATCAAGAATTAAATCTTCTTCATTGTCATCTCCTGGGTCGTTTGGGTCTAACAATACAAACTTATCAATTTCAGGAGCTTTACCCGTTGCGTTAGAGAAGCGAATAGTATTATATCCTTGTTTTAATTCTATTTCGTTTAAGAAAGCTCTTCCCCTTACTCCATCTCCACCAGAGTTTAGGTTTGTCATCTGATATTCCGTACCATTTACTGTTACTGTAAGATTTCTGTCATCTCCGGAATAGTAAAATAATTTAAGTTTATATTTTCCACCATCAGTACTATAAACTCTACGAAACTCCGCCCAATTATCAGCTTTGCCACCTAAGTTTTTCAATGTGTAATCACCCGATGCTCCATATTTTGAAGAGAATAATGCACCTGTGTATTTATTGTCATCAATAGCTACACCATTGTATAAGTTTATAAAAGCATCTTCTCCTTCAAATTTAGTTTTATCGAAAGCACTTTCTCCTTCTATTCTAAGCATTGCAATTCCATTGGCAGGAACGTTTACTTCATAGAATCCTGTAAATGTACCTAAATCTTGCTTTGCATAAAGATCTCTAACCTGAGCTTTTTCGCTTAAGTCTATATCTTTAAAATTTATTCGCATTTTAGCTGCCGATGATGTTCCATTAAACAAAGCAACACCTCTCACTTTACCTTGATCTTGTTCTATCATCTTAGCCAATACATATTTTTTGCCATCGCGACTAACAACTTGAGCTTGCAATCCTAATACATCTTGGTTAAGAGCTATTACTTCTTTGTTTGTAATAATATCAATACTACTCTGAGGTATATTACGCATATCGCAACCAATCATAAGAGGAGAGTTCATAATACACCACAATCCGAAATAACTTTTTTCTTGGTCGTCTGAGAATGCTTTGTTAGAGCCCGACATAGAACCTATCCACATCATATCCATATCATTAAAATGACCAGGACCAGCATAAGCCGACAAGTAAAGATTATGTTCAAGTACGTCTATCACACCCAATGTGCCCGAAAAGTTTTGTCTTATATCGTGTGATATACGCCAAGAGCCTGCTATATCGCCAGCCCAAGTACCAGGAAACATCCAACGACAGATATTCCAACGAATCTTTCCTCCGTTTTTAACTTTATCTGTCTTTTGCATTGCATTCCAGATGTTGGTATATTGTGTCTCTTCATCTAAACCTAAAGTCTGACCTCCACAATAATCTATCTTGATAAAATCGTAGTCCCATTCATCGAAATACATTTTAGCGTCTTGTTCTTCATATCTATATAAACCAACAGTCTCACCATAAGTATCTGCATCGTAAATAGAGCCACAAGTGCGTGTTCCGGCATCAGAATAAATACCTGCTTTTAATCCTTTACTATGAATATAATCTGCAACAACTTTCATTCCATTAGGAAAGCGCGTAGGGTGAATAAGCATAGTACCATCGGTTGCTCTTCCTCCAAAGAACCCATCGTCTACATTTACAAAGGTATAACCTGCATCTTTAAGACCTTTATCTACCATTGCATCTGCACTCGCTTTAATTAAATCTTCGCTAATGTTTATTCTGAATGTATTCCAAGAACTCCACCCCATCATAGGAGTATTATCGTTCTGAGCCTCAATAGTACTATTGAGTGTAAATAAGCACATCAAGGCAAACAGAGAAGCATAATATTTCTTTTTCATATTATTTATCTGTAAATTTATGTTTGTTTATAATTTCTCTAAAGCTTCAAAGTCTATAACAGGACGATTACCAAGAGCTTTTCTTTCAAACATTTTTCGGTATTCTGTATTCTCATTAAAGAAACCTCCATTCTTTAGATAGAATTTTTCTTCATTAACCAATCCTCCTTGATAATCTAAACGCACTCCTGCTTGCGCAGTTCCATCGTTAGTAAAAATACCTCTTGTAATTTCGAGCCAATTACCATCTATATCCATTGCCCATTGGTTAGAGAATTTAACTTCACGACTTAGATAGCCTTGTAGTGGACTAAAGTTTTCCAAGAAAGAGTGCGCTCCTCTATACCAAGTATCTGTTTCTGGACGCATAAAGCTTGCTATCAAACGCCATCTGCTTTCATCTGTAGCATAAAAATATGCAGTGTAAATAGTATTGCCTTCTCCATCAGGGTGAACCTGCATTAAAAACTTGTAGGTAAGACCTGGAGTCCAGTTATAACGAAGGAAGCTTTGTCCGCCCGAACCTTCATTCCCAAATTCTCCAATATTAACATCTTCTCCTTTTCTTAATAGTTTTATCTTTTGTTCGTCTGGAATAGATTTAGGATCGTCTGTTACAAAAGGGCTCCACACCGAGAACAACACCCTTCTTTCTACCTGAGAATTGTTTTGCATACCAAAATATCCTTCTCCAAATCCATTAGCCATATAATAACTTGCTATAACATCTCCTTCTTCAGGAACTGTTACTTCATTATAAAACCATTCTATTTTTTTATCTTTAGGTAATTGATAACCTATGTGAACCGACGGACCTCTTCGTCCCCAATAGTTTGAGAAATCGTGAACATATACAACTTCACCTTCTGGATTTTTCAATATTAGCTCTGTAATATTTCCGAATGTTTCTCCTTTTTTATCTAATCCTTGTAAATCTATTTTTACATAACCTGGAGTTTTAACCTTAAACTTACCTACTTTAACTGTAGTAAGCGACTCTGACTTTAGTTTTACTTTATGCGATTTACCTTCATAAGAAACTTTTATAGTCGACTCTCCTTGTCCTTTTAAAGATACATTTAAGGTTTGAGCTTTTTCTAAATGAAAATAAACACTTATCACTTCGTCTGTCTTATCCCAAGCACGAATACCTCCATCTGTTATTTTATCTCGATTACCACCTCTACGTCTCTCATTGCTTTCGGGTTGCTGAGACTGTTTAGTAACATAAGCATTACCTCCTATACCTACACTTACGTCTTCATTGGTAGACTTTGCATTAGATGGAATCAATGTCCACACGAATAACAATGTAAAAAGAATTTTCTTCATATCTGAATATATAAAATGTTTATTAATAACGCAAATGTACGATAATTTATCAAAAGCAAAAAGCCAGACGATAAAATCGTCTGGCTTTTAATCTATTTATAATATAAGTCTATATTATTTTACAAATACTTTGTAAGCTGTGCCATCAATAATTACGATATAAGTACCTTGAGCAAGAGACTTAGCGTAACGTGCTGTAGCATTAGCTTGATCTATTGATAATCCAGAAGTTGAGATTACTTGAATGTTTTTGCTTCCTTCGAAAGTTACTTCAAGCATACCATCTACTGCATTGATTGTAATACCGTTAGCAATAGCGTCTATACTGTTTAGTATGTCAACTGTAATTGTATAAACCTGAACTTTTCCATTTTGAGCAGTTACAGTAACCTTAAGTTCTTTAACACCACCTTCTTCAGGTACTCCAACAGCAGTAGCGCCTTCTACAGTAGCAGCAGGATTAGTAGGAGTTGCAGTTATTATAACACGTTTTGTTCCCTTAGGTATATCATTACACTTGTAATCTAATACTTCAGGATTAAACTCTGGAGTTAATGTTCCAATATTAAGTTTCAACAATGACAATGAAGCATCATCACTTGGTATAATAACATTAATTTTATAGCTAGCTACATTATTTTTATTCTTTACAGTAACAGAGAATGCATTGTCTCCACTTACAAGATTTTCTAATAATCCACCACCTATTACGGTTGCATTAGGATCGTTAGCAGTAATAGTTAATGTAACTGAATTTCCTGTAGTAACAGTTACGATGTAATCGTAAATAGAACCTTCTCCACCTTCTACAACAGTACCATTATCTGCTGTAATAGAAGCGATAGTAGCATCAGCAAATTCGTTGAATACTAATCTTGAACCACCATCAGTAATACCATAAGTACCTATGTAATTATCAACAGACGAACCTCCAATAGGATTAAATCCAGAAGTTGCAGCCATTGATGCTTCTGAGATACCAAATAAACCATCCATACCAAATACTATTCTGAAGTTAGAAGCTGTAGTTGCTGTATCGCTAACACAGAATCCTTTTTCGTATGTCAAAGAACCTGTACTTGTTGAAGTAAATGCACTATCAGTATAAATTACAAGGTGATCAGGATAGTCTTTAGATACTATATTATAAAGACCTTCCTCTTCAGCAGCTGAAATCTTGAATAACTGATTAGCTCCAGCTACAACGTCTTTGTTGGCAGCTTTGAAAGCACCATTGTCATCAAGAGCAACAACTAAACCGTTAGCTGCATTATTATTTCTGTTAAACTGAATGTAATACCAGTATTCATTAGTATCATCACTTAATTTAGGGAATGTTGATTCAGGAGCATCTTCTTGAGCAATAAATTTAATAGCATTACCTGCATCATTCTTAACTCCGTAAGATGTATATAGGTAATTATTATTTGTTTTATTCATATAAGAACCTGAAGTTCCAATAGCACTAGCAAATAATTGCCAGCAATCAGCAGTTGAATGTTCTACTGCATCTATTCCAGAGAAAGGAGAAGGTGTAGTTGCTGTAATAAATGTATTAGCAGAAGCACCTTCCTCTATAGCATCTGTAGTATAAGAAAGGAAATTATTATTCTTGCTAACAAACATATATTGATTTGAGAATGGAGACTCGTAAACTTTCCATAACAAATCGTCAGAATCTGTTAGGTAAGTATTTTCAATTGAATTGTTAGCACCTGCGTCTTTAATATAAGCGTTACCTCTTACATTGTAGATATAGTACCAATATTCTGCTCCACCTGCGCTTTGTTCTGAGCACTTAAATGGAAGCTCTGGAAGTTCAGCACCTGTAGCTGTAATTTCGATTACTTTATCTGCTTCTGCATTTTTAGTTGTTAAAGTAAGAGTAGCTGTATAGTCTCTCAACTCTGTTGGAGTGATAAGTATACGTAGTCCACCTCCTGCATTTTCACCAGCAGTAGCGTCCCAATTAGTTGGTATTACATTAAATTGTGTAGCATCAGCACCTGTTACATCGTAAGTAATACCTTCTGCAAGAGCTATACCACTAACATTCAAATCCAAGATTTTCATCTTACCTTGTGTAACATTACCAAAAGTAATAGCATCTTTGTCTGTAATAATTCTTGGGCGACCTAAACCTTCTCCCTTAAGAGTAGTAGTTGCTGTATAATCGCCAGAAGTGATTGTAAGAGTTGCTTCGTATACTTTTTCTTCTGTTGGTTTGAATACGATAGAAACATCATCACCTGTTGCTACTTCTTCTGCATTTTGGATTTCAAAAGCAGCAGCATCTTCACCTGTAATTGTTGCAGTGAAAGTTGCATCTGCAGCTAAGTTAACATCTAATATCGCAACTGTTTGAGGATCTGACTGAACTAAATTTAGAGCTAAAGTAGCGAAGTCAAGTTCGTCAGCAGTATAAAGAGCCGAGTGAGCAGGAGTAAATGTAACGGCTGCACCGTCTCCAGTTGGAGCACCCCAAGTTCCAAGACAATCTTTATAATCTCCACTATTTTTATGGTCTAAGTGAGTATCTCCTGAAATAATTACAGCAAATCCCGTAGCGCCACTCAAACTTGTATGAGTATTAGATCTTAATTCATAAGTACTATTAGCAGTTGGCTCGCTTTTCACAGTAGCTGCATCTCCATCTCCAACAAGAGGAATAAGGTATCCACCATCTAAAGTTTGGAGATAATATTTAGTTACACCATCAACATCAACTGGAGTAAGTTTCCAAATTTGTCTTTCTTGAATAGTTCTGTCTATTGCGATACATTTAGCAGCATTACCTACAACATCTTGAGTTAATGTTTTACCTGCACCAGCTCTATGCCAGTTTACATAATACCAAGTATCTAAACTTGTTGTTGGATCGATAGGAAGAGCTGCGCAAGTTCCTGTAATATTAACTATCACTGTTTCACCTTCATACTCAACAGTTATTGTAGCTTTAGAATCTTTATTTGCAACAGTTGGAACATAAGTTACTTTCACACCATAATCATCTTCTACAAATGTAAAATCTGCATCACCAGCAGTAGTTATTGTAGTAGCATCAGTATTTTTAAATATTACAGATTTAGTAGCTGTTTCGCCTTGTTTTACACTTCCAAAGTCAACATCTTTATTTGGCAAGTTTGCAAACTCAATAAACTCGAATTGAGAGTTAACACCTTTACCCCAAGTTGCAGTTTCGAAGATAACCGAGTATCCCCAACCACTATTTCCTTGGTGGAAATAAGGAGAACTTGCTGTAAGAGGAGTCGCTGCTTGGAATATAGCACGTCCATTAGGAGTTGCTGGTTCAGATAAAATCCAACCTGTATTTGGTGTATCAGCTAAAGCTGCAACATCTTTATTTTTAGCAACCCATTTCCAAGCTGAAAGATATTGATCATAATATTTATTAACGAAAGCATAGTTTCCGTCTGCGTCCATTTCTGCTCTCCATAGTTGTTTTTCTACATCTCCTGTTGGTAAAGCTTTACCAAAAACTCTATTTATAACATTTTCTGGATCTGTAGCATCTTCATCTGCTGTCATTGTTAAACCTACACGAACATCACCTCCTAATACTTGAATAAAGTACCAAGGACCTTCGTTATCTTTAGATAATTTAGGTAAAGCAGGATTAGCCGAAGTTAATGTAGCAATTTCGTCAGCTGTTAATGTATTGTTAAACAATGCTATTTGAGAAACATTAAATCTTCCGTATTCATTATCTCCATGATTATCTCCTAAAAGATATAAAAGTCCATCAGGAATAATCCATTGATTAGCATCAGTAACTCCACCGTAATAAACAACAGTACCATCTTCGTGAGCTACATAAATGTTAATCTTATTTGAAGCTGCTGTTAAATCAATATTTAGAATAATTCTGTTCCAATCGCTTGGCAACAAAGCATTTTCCTTATATTTGCCACAACCAACACCATTTACACGTCCTGAAGCTCCATCGCTAAAAGACACAAAGAAATTACCATCTCCTTTCGATTTTGTATATAAAATCGAGCTTAGATTTTGTCCAGTACCCTTATTTGCATCCATTTTAAGGTCGTACATAACAGCATACTTTTCTACTTTGTTCGATCCTTCTGTTGTTTCTGTAAGCCCGTGTGTTAAAGCAAACCCTGAAGCTACTTTAGCACCAACGTCTAAACGCATAGTACCTACACCATCAACTTTTTGCCAATAAGTTAATTCTTTATTTTGAATTGTAAGAGCCATAGACTCTCCACCTACAGTAGCAACCGTATCGGTTTCTGCTGTCTTAAATTCCCACAAACCTGCCAAAGAAGAAACCTTGGTGGGGGAATTAAAATTTGTAAACTGTGCGAATGCTCCTGTATACAGAAATACTGCACATACTAATAAGAAAAGCTTTCTCATAAACTTAAAAATTTTAAATTGATAAACTAAATTAAATCACTTTTGATAAATCATTATGGGGCAAATATACGATTTTTTTTTAATCCAAAGCATTTTTATTCTTTTTTATACAAAGAAAAAAGGAAAATTGATTTTTTTAACAGTAACATAAGGCTTAACTGTCATCGTAGACAACGCTTCGCTCACCTCTCGCTTTATCTCTGGAAACGCGGCACGCCACGTCTCTACTGTGCATTGCGATTGGCTTCGCTTTGCGCTAACTTTTAGTTTTTAACTCTATCCCCGTAGGCAACGCTTCGCTCGCCGTACGGCTATGGAATTTTTACCCTTTGGGTAACCCTAACTTTTATCTTTTAGTTTTTAACTGCGAGCTTGCGAGCTTGTCGCTTTGCGCCAACTCTTAGTTCTTCACTCTTAGTTCTTAGTTCAAAAATGCAAAGTCTCACTTAGGGGCTTCTCTCTACTAAGAGACCCCTGCTCTCTCTTAGTAGATAGGCGAGGTGTCTCTACTAAGAAAGGCGGGGTGCTTTAAGGATAAAGACGATACCGTTCTACTAAGAGCTACATCGGGTCTCTACTAAGAAACAGCTCGCCTATCTACTAAGAACGACGAGGGGTATCTACTGAGAGAGACAAGGGGTATGTAGTAACAAACAGCTCACCTATCTACTAAGAAAGGAAAGGTGTCTCTACTAATAGCGATAAGGGTGTTCTACTAATAGCAACGAAGTGCTTCGCAAGAGAGATAGAGCCGTCCATTTGCCCAGTCGCTAACTTTTACGCTATTCTCAGAGAGTTAAGTAATTACGGATAGTTGCCTATTGATGCGGTTTGCTTACTCTCTTGCCTTCTCTCTTGAATTAAACAAAGGGTCGATAATATCAAAATAATAGAGAAAAGAGAAGTATTGTAAAAATAAGTAAGTTGAAAAAATGTCAAGAATTTTGGTGAAATAGAAAAAGGGAAAGATAAAGTTTAGTTTTTTTGCGCCATAAGTATTTCTCTTTTCCCTGGAGGACCAGGTAGGCGACTAACAACAAAGCCAGCCGACTGCATTCGCCTGCGAATTTCTCCTTTTGCACAATATGTGGATAAGACTCCATCAGTATTCATAGAGAGAAATATTTTGTTAAACAAATCTTCGCTCCATACTTCCGATTGTTTATCAGGAGCAAAAGCATCGTAATAAACAACGTCGTAGGTGCCGAGAGAGTAATCGTAATCGTTAAAATCGGTATGTACTTTATGAATAATTCTATCTTCAGTAATATTAACAGGGGTATTCCATTCGGCAGTATGAATTTTTTCGAATAGTTCTTTGTCGCTATCTGAATAGTTAAGCGAGGATATTATCTCTTTCGTTAGGGGGTATTTCTCTAAGGTTGTGTAGTGTAGTTTTATATTACGCTTTGCCGCTTCCATAAAAGTCAGCAAAGCGTTTAATCCTGTTCCAAAACCCATTTCAAGCACACGTATTTCGTCCTTTTTGCACTTATTAAAGGCTGTATTTATATACACGTGTAGAGATTCTTGCACTGCTCCGTTTACCGAATGATAGTGTTCGTCCATATCTGGAAGGTACAACGTATGCGAGCCATCAGATGTTTTTTGTATAACAATAGGCGATTGCATTTATTTATCGGTAGTAATTGGAATGTTTTTAGTATATCCCGTTACGGTAAACAAAGCTATTAAAGTGCCGTGTTCATCGGTAATTTCAACTTCGTAAGTTGGAATTTTCGGGTGCTTGTTCACTATGTTCGCTTCGGCGTAAAGCGTTCCGCTATTAGTACTCTTAAAGAATCGAATGCTTGTTTCTAACGACACGGTTAAGTAACCATAAGAATGAGCTGCTGCTGCGAAAGCCAAATCGGCGAGTGTAAATATTGCACCTCCCTGCACTACGTTGCCTGCATTGAAGTGACTTTCATTTACATTCATCTTGGTTCGGGCTCTGCCTTCTCCTATCTCGATAAGTTCTACACCTGAGAGTTCGGCATATTTATCGTTCTTAAAAAAATCTTTGAGAGTCATTTTAACGATTTAATTTCCACTCATAGCCATCTTTCGTGTCTTTTATCTCGAATCCTAAAGCAGTAAGTTCGTTACGTATCTTGTCTGATGTTGCCCAGTCTTTATTAACTTTAGCTTGCATACGCATTTCCAACAACATATCAATAGCTTTAGAGAAAGATTCAAAAGAAGCGTTGCTGTCTTTCAATTCGTTTTTAACACCAAGAAGATCAAATAAGAATGTATTGAAGAAGTTTTTCAATTGTTCGATGTCTTGAGCCGTAAGACTTACTTGTTTTGCGACTGCCGAATTGATTATTTTTGCGGCTTCGAAAAGATATGAAATAACAATAGGAGTATTCAAATCGTCGTTCATAGCCTCATAGCTTTTGTTTATAAGTTCGGCTATATCAACAGTTGATTCTGTACTTTCTGGTTCTAACTTACCTATTTTATCGTAAGCATCAAGAAGTCGAGACAATCCCTTTTCGGAAGCCTGCAAAGCTTCGTTACTAAAATCTACAGTACTTCTATAATGAGCTTGAAGCACAAAGAAACGGATAGTCATAGGTGCGTAAGGCTGAGTAAGCAACTCGTGAGTTCCAGTAAAGAACTCTTCAAGGTTTATGAAGTTATTATAAGACTTACCCATCTTTTGTCCGTTTATTGTAAGCATATTATTATGCATCCAATATCTCACAGAGTCGTATCCTGTAGAAGCCACACTTTGAGCTATTTCGCACTCGTGGTGAGGGAATATCAAGTCCATTCCTCCTCCGTGAATATCGAATTTTTCGCCAAGATACTTCTTGCTCATAGCCGTACACTCTAAGTGCCAACCTGGAAAACCATCACTCCAAGGCGAAGGCCAACGCATAATATGTTCGGGCGAAGCCTTTTTCCAGAGAGCAAAGTCGTAAGATTTGTTTTTCTCGTCCTGACCATCAAGTTCGCGAGTTGTGTTAAGCATATCTTCTATATTACGCCCCGACAACACTCCGTAGTTATACTCTTTATTGTATTTATCAACATCGAAATATACAGAGCCTTTGCTTTCGTAAGCGTAACCTCTATCCAATATATCTTTAACTAATTGAATTTGCTCTATAACGTGACCACTTGCGTGAGGTTCTATACTTGGAGGCAACACATTAAGCGCTTCCATAGCTTTGTGATAACGGTTTAAGTAATACTGAACAACCTCCATAGGTTCAAGGTTTTCCAATTTAGCTTTCTTTGCTATCTTGTCTTCTCCCTCATCGGCATCATTAACCAAGTGTCCTACATCGGTAATGTTTCTTACATATCTTACCTTATATCCTAAATGAGAAAGATAACGGAATAGAATATCAAATGTTATGGCAGGACGAGCGTGTCCTAAATGTGGGTCGCCATAAACAGTAGGTCCACAAACATAAAGCCCTACTCTTTCGGGTATTATAGACTCAAACAACTCTTTCTTTCTTGTTAGTGTATTGTAGATATAAAGTTTCTTTTCCATTATCTTTTAATCAATTATTATAATTAATACGTAAATAACAACATTCTAATTCTTTAAGTTAAGAATTAGAATGTTGCTTATTATTGTTTTTATTTTTCTTTATATGAAAGAAGCTTAGCTTAGTTTTGCTAAAGTTTCTTTTACTCTTTTCATAGCCTCAACCAACTGTTCGTCGGAAGTAGCATAAGAGAAACGAATACAATTAGGCGCACCAAAAGCCATACCGCCAACAGCAGCAACGTGTCCTTCTTCTAATAAGAACATAGCTAAGTCGGCAGAGTTTTCCATTTTCTTTCCGTTGAATGATTTACCTATATAATAAGAACAATCGGGGAATAAGTAGAAAGCTCCTTGAGGTTTGCTTACCTTAAAGCCTTCTATATTACTTGCCAATTCTACCATAAGGTTACGACGACGTTCGAAAGCTTCACGCATAGTTCCTACACATTCTTGCGGGCCAGTATAAGCTGCTTCGGCTGCTTTTTGTGCAATAGAACAAGGACCTGACGTGTATTGTCCTTGCAATTTATTACAAGCAGAAGCTATCCACTGAGGAGCTGCTATCCAACCTAAACGCCAGCCAGTCATTGCGTAGCCTTTAGATACTCCGTTTATAATAACTACACGTTCGCGAACGTTCTCAAACTGAGCAATACTTTCGTGTTTGCCTACATAATTAATATGTTCGTAAATTTCGTCAGCAATAATAGTTATGTTAGGATATTTAGCCAATACATCAGCTAAGCCTTTTAATTCTTCTTTAGAATAAACGCTTCCTGTAGGATTAGAAGGAGAGCAAAGAATAATCGCTTTTGTTTTAGGAGTAATTGCAGCTTCTAACTGAGATGGAGTAATTTTGAAGTCTTGTTCAATACCAGCAGTAACTATTACGTTTGTACCTTCGGCAAGCTTAACCATTTCTACATAGCTAACCCAATAAGGAGCAGGCACAATTACTTCATCGCCAGCACCAATAATAGAAAGCAATACGTTACATACCGATTGTTTTGCTCCATTAGAACAAACAATTTGTTCTGGTTTATAGTCTAAGCCATTTTCTTTTTTTAGTTTTGCTACTATTGCATTTCTTAATGCAGGATAACCAGGAACTGGCGAGTAGAAAGAAAAGTTATTGTCTACGGCTTTCTTTGCTGCTTCTTTAATAAAGTCGGGAGTATTAAAATCGGGTTCTCCCACACTTAGATTAATCACATCAATACCTTGAGCTTTTAGCTCATTACTTTTTTGCGACATAGCTAACGTCTCTGATGGAGACAAGGCAGCCAAACGTTCTGATACTTGAGACATAAATAAAGTATGTTTTTGTTAATTATACACTTGTATTAGAGTACAAAAGTAAAACATTTTATTTGATTAATAACAATATCAGGGAATAAATAAATCAAGTTAGCTTAGTTAAGACAAAGCTATTCATAAAGTTAGAGCGAACGCAGAACAATAATTCCTCTATTGCTCTTAATGGCTTTGCAATAATCCGACAGCGATTCTGGATTAACTAACACTTTTTTATGTTTCGATGAAGCGTGGATAAATGTAAGTCCGCCTTTGTATCGGTAAGCTATTCCTAAGTGAGCAATATCAACGCCTTTGGCACTTGTTACAAAGCATATAATATCTCCGTCTTTAATAAGATGCTGTTTGTCTTTTATTTCATTTTTAGGGAGATAGTAATAAGTTGTTCTTTTATTGATAATATTCTCTATCTCTTTCATCGTAGCCAAATCGGCAGGATTAGACTTAAGGGCAGGGTATAACTCTGGGCGAGTAGACATAATGCTAACTTCGGGATAGAATTTCTTGCCTCCTATTCCGTGTGTAATATCTTCAACTACATTTTTATTTATATTGTCGGTTATCCAATCAGATGTATAATGTAGTCGAGAAGTATATCCTTGAATTATACCATTGCGGTATCTTATATATTTTAATTGTCGTGCGAAGTAATCGAAATCAGGATTAGCGTATCTAACTGTTCTCGACAAAGCTAAACAGTTATCAACAAAAGTCATACAATCTAACTCTCTAAGATTAATTACTAATTGCTCCTCTTTATTAACTTCTAAAGTATGCCCAACATAAGGAGTTCCCATTAAATGCCAAGCCGCCTTAAGTAGAAGTTCGTTAGGCGACAAAGCGACTGTATCTTTCTCACATTCTTTTATAAAAGACGTAACAACTTTTTCATCTTTTCCATTATCTTGTTGTGCCTGCACTGATAGGCAAATTACAAGACTCAATACAATTGACAATCTTTTCATTTACTTAAAATTTACTCCTTATAATATATTCTTTTTACTCTTGGCGATATAGACGTAAGTATCTCGTAAGGAATAGTTTCTAACTGCTCAGCCAACTGTGTAATAGTTATATCCTCTCCAAAAATGATAACCTCATCGCCTTCGTTAGCTTCAACATTAGTTACATCAAGCATAGAAATATCCATACATATATTGCCTATGGTAGATACGACATTCCCATTAAGCATAACTTTTCCTTTCCCATTGCCCAGACGACGGTCGAATCCATCAGCATAACCAATCGGCAATATTGCTATTCGAGAAGGTTTATCAATTACTCCTTTGCGACTATAGCCCACAGTTTCTCCTAATTCTACATTTCGTATCTGTAATATTCTTGTTTTAAGAGAAGCAACAGGCTTTAACACTTCATTATCTTTTGCTGATATACCATAAAGACCAATTCCTAATCTTACCATATCGAACTGAGCTTCTGGAAATCTTTCTATTCCTGCCGAATTTAATATATGTCGGAGTGGCTTGTAATTTAATAGCGACTCTAATCTGTCGGCATTACGCTTAAATGTATCTATCTGCTGTTTAGTAAAGCTATCGAATAACAAAGAATCGCTACCTGCCAAGTGCGAAAACATCGACTTCACTTCTACTCCCGTTCTGTTGTTCAACTTATCGGCAATGTTTTCTATATCGTTATAAGTAAAACCCAAACGATTCATTCCAGTATCTAACTTTATATGCACAGGATATTTGAGTATACCTCGTCGTTCTGACTCTCTAACAAAAGCTTCAAGCATATTAATATTGTAGATTTCAGGCTCAAGGTTATAATCGAAAATAGTATTAAAGGCGTGCTTTTCCGGATTCATTACTATTATAGGCATTGAAATACCTTCTCTTCTAAGCTCTGCCCCTTCGTCGGCTAAAGCAACAGCCAAATAATCGGCACCTCGCTCTTGAAGAGTTTTTGCCAACTCATACGACCCTACTCCGTAACCAAAAGCCTTAACCATACATATTATCTTTGTATCTGGCTTAATTAGCGAACGAAAATATTTAAGATTATGAATAATTGCATCGAGGTTAACATCAAGCACTGTTTGATGTGCCTTTTCTTCTAACTGCTCAGTAATTCGTTCAAAACGAAATTCCCGAGAACCTTTAATCAATATTATAGAGTTTTTTATATTCCTCCAACTTCCCGAAGCAAGGAACTCTTCTGTTGTAGCATAAAATTCTCTTTCGATATTAAAAAGATGAGATCGAGACATTAAGCTCTTCCCTATTCCTATTACTTGTTGAATACCTTTTTGACTAATAAGTTCTGCTACCTTTGCATAAAAAACATTTGGCTCTATACCCGACTGAAGAATATCGGAAAGTATAAGAGTCTTTTTTAATTGCTTATCTACCGAGCGACGTTGTAAGAAGTCTAAAGCTATTGATAACGAATTAATATCTGAGTTGTAAGTATCGTTTATAAGTATGTTCCCATTAATGCCAGAACTTACATCTAATCGCATAGCTACAGGTTCGAGTTTTTGAAAACGCTCCGAAATATCTTTTATATCAGAACACAAATACAATAGGAAAGCTAAAGAGGTTATAGCATTCTCTATACTTGCTTTATCGGTAAAAGGGATTTGTATTGTCTTTTCATTATAGCTTATAATGGTATGGTTATCATATTTTTCTATTTGGGAAATAAAAAGAGATGCATTACTATTAGTTGTAGACCAAGAGAAAACTTTATTCACAAAACCTTTTTTCTCAACACATCGCTTAATCAATTCGTTATCTTCATTGTAAATAACACATTGAGAATTATCGAATAAAGACAGCTTCTCCATACACTTCTCTTCCAATGAAGTAAAGTTTTCTTGATGAGCATCTCCAATAGTGGTTACAATTCCGATGTTAGGCTTAATAATGTTTTCGAGCTTATCCATTTCCCCTCTAAGAGAAATACCAGCCTCGAATATACCTAACTCGGCTTGTTCGCTCAACTGCCAAACCGACAAAGGAACTCCTATCTGCGAATTATAACTACGCGGAGAACGCACTATAGAATATTTATCGTGCAACAATTGATAGAGCCATTCCTTTATTATAGTCTTGCCGTTACTACCAGTTATTCCAACAATAGGTATATTAAATAATGAACGAACATAACTTCCTAAACTCTGTAAAGCTTGCAAAGTATCGCTCACTTCAATATAGTTTGCATCAGATTGAATGTCTAAAGAGCAGTGCCCTTTTATTATAGCAAAATTGCGAACACCTTTATTATATAGGTCTGCAATATATTTATGACCATCGTCGTGCTCGGTAATAAGAGCGAAAAACAAAGTTTCTTTAGAATACAACAAAGATCGACTATCTGTTAATAATATACTAATATTTGCATCGGGATTATTTATTACTCCACGACAATCTATTACCGATACTATGTCTCGAACCGACAGTTTCATTACTTTACCTCTTCTCCATTATTATTTTCACATTCCTCTTCCTCTAATTCTTCTTCTCTTTCACCTTCTTCAAGCTCACCTTCTTCAGTATCTACAGGCGGAAAGTCTTCAACCTTTCCCATAAAGTGTCGAGCCAGCAATATTAGAACAATAATAACTCCTATGTATAGTATTTGTTTCATAGTAATACCTTTTAATAGTACGAATGTTTTTTAGAAACAAAACCTAGTAGACTTGTACTAAATGTAGGTCTACTAGGTTTTGCAGCTAAGATATACAAATATAACTTTAGCTCTTTATTAATTCAATCCAAACTTATATATAGTGTTGCTATAGTAAGTTGAATCTTTTCTTAAGATTGTAGTAGGGAAACTTTCTTGATGTGGAGAATCAGGGAAGTGTTGAGTTTGCATTACTACAACTGGTTTATCTGATGCAGTGTATAACTGTATTCCTGGCTCTGTTGTATAAACTTCAACATTAACCCCTGTAGATGCACTTGACAATTTAGCTGCTAAACTTTTAGTTCCTTCTATTGTATTAAGGGCATACATTACATCATAGGCTTTAGTTGTATCTATCTCTTTAGAAGAAGTAAAATCGAAATCGCCTTTCACAGGAAGTATTTTACCTGTAGGTATTTTATCTTCATTAACTTCAATATAAGAAGGAGCATTAATCAACAAAGAATAATCAGATATTGCACCTACTTCAGCTCCCGAAAGATTGAAAGGCATATTGTTAGTAAGATTTATATATGTAGCTCTACTAACCGTAGCTTCATAAGCAATGTCGATAGAATTATCTTCTGTAACTTTATAAGTAACCGTTACATCAAGATTACCTGGCAAACCACCTTCTTCTTTTTTGTCGGTAGAAAAATAGTTACAAACCAAAGTGCTTTCATCTGGTTGTTCTATATTAAAGTAACGAGAACTAAATCCACGAGGTCCACCATTAAACATTGTTGTTGATTCATTGGTGCGCAAACGATAAGTTACTCTATCTAAAGATATTTCACCTCCTGAAATACGACCAGCGTAACGACCTAAAACAGCACCCTTATAGTCTTTAAGGTTCAAATAAGGCTCTAATGTTTTATAACCGTCTACTACGTTAATTAAGTTTCCGCTTTTATCAGGCACCATAGCCGCTATGATACGAGCTCCGATATTAATAACAGAAACTTCCATTCCTTTAGTATTTTTAATTACAAACAACTGATTTGTACCTTGTTCAGTCGACTGTTCAAAGTCAGTAACTGCTAAACCCGAAGCAAATTCTTGTTTGTTTTTATCTCCACCACAAGAAATAAGCAACAAACCAGTAGCTAATGTTAATAAGATTTTCTTCATGATCATTAATTTTTTATTATTTATTGCGTTTATACTATATTATCTGCAAAAATAAAAACTATTTTTCAGATTATGCATAGCTTAAAGATATTTCTTCCTCTTAAAGAAAACTAATATTATGACAACCGAAACAATCATCATCATCAAAGAAAACAAATATCCATACTTCCAATCAAGTTCGGGCATAAACTTAAAGTTCATACCATATATACTCGCTATTAGTGTTGGAGGCATAAATATAACCGATACAATAGTAAATATCTTTATTATTTTATTCTGCTGAATATTAAGTAGCCCGAGGAATGTATCTTGTAGATAGTCAAGACGGTCGAAACTAAATCTAATATGCTCCAACAATGAGTTAATATCCTTTATAAGAATTGTAAGCTTAGGACTTAGTTCATCTGGCACCTGATTGCTTCGTAACATATTCGACACGGCACGTTGTTTATCAATAGTGTTCTCTCGAAACATCATCGTTTTTTCCTGAAGGTTCTTGATTTCAATCAAAGCACTTTCATCGGCATCTTGTATCCCATTACTTAAATGTGTAATCTCTCCCGTTATCTCTTCAATCATATCCGCATCAAATTCGACACGCGTTTCCAACAAAGTCAAGAATACGTGATAACCAGTCGGATAATTTTCTGGGTTAGCAAATACCTTCTTTACTGTTTCCGTAAAAGAACTAAGCTCTGCACTTCTAACAGAAATAAGAATATTGTTTTTTAGAATAAAAGATACTGGACTTCGTTCATAACTATTAAGAAGGAAGTTTGAATTAACAACTAAGGTGTCGCGAGTTTCTATATAACGAGAAGATGTTTCAATCTCTATCATCTCTTCCTCTTCTTGAATATATATTTTCAAGAAATCTTCTAATTGAGCTTCTACTTCTTCATCGACATCATTAAGATCAATCCACAGATACTGATCTGTAGGAGTTTTCTTTAGAAATTCTAAACTACGGCTAACTTTAACCGCCCCATCTTTGTGATAAAATAGTTTGAATTCTGACATAATAACAAAGAGTTTTTGGGATTGAAATTCGAATTATTGATCTCTCCTTATAAAAAGGTAGACAAAAGTAATCTAAAAAAAATAAAAAGTATCAGTTTATTGCAAAAAAGATATACCTTTGCAGCCATAAAGGTTCATACCTCTAAATTCTTAGAGATGGATTAAAAGGGAATCAGGTGAAAATCCTGAACAGTCCCGCTGCTGTAAACTCATAAAAGAGTTCAACATCTACTGCCACTGATAGGTGTGCGTTGCACATATAAAACTGTCGGGAAGGCGTTGAACTTATGGAGTAAGTCAGAAGACCTGCCTTTATTTATATATTTTCAATCGTTCTCGTGGAAAAGAACATGAAATACTAAAAGATGAACACAAGGATAAAATTTGCACTTACACTAATTTGTGTAGCTTGTTTTGCATATAACAATATATATGCTCAACAAGATTCGATTAAAACACATCAGCTAAAAACAGTTGAAGTGAAAGCTCTTGTTCGTTCTAATTCTAACCTTTCCACTTCGCCCGAACAAACAATTACTAAAAGTGCTTTTACGAAGATAAATGCTTTTCAAGTTTCTGATGCTTTGAAATTTTTATCGGGAGTACAAATAAAAGACTATGGGGGCATTGGAGGCTTAAAAACTGTTTCACTCCGAAATATGGGAGCTAAATACACTGCTGTTGCTTACGATGGCATACCTATTACTAACTATATGACCGGACAAGTTGACGTTGGACGTTTCTCTTTAGACAATGTAGAAATGTTACGTGTTAATATAGGAGAAGCCGACAACATATTTTTACCAGCACGGCTTCAGGCTTTAGGCGGAAGTTTAGATATTATTACTCGCCCTTCTAATTTAAGCGATGAAAACAAAACCAAATTGGCAGCTTCATTCAAAACCGGCTCTTGGGGATTAATTAATCCTTCAATATTTGCAAGAGTACCCATACACGAAAACTTCATCTTTGATGGTTCTTTTGAATATCTAATTAGCGATGGGGATTACCCATACAAACAAACTTACGGGCTTGGGTCTAATGCCCAAACAGTATCTCGCAACAGAGTAAACTCCGACATTGAAACATTTAAAGGAGAAATAAATCTATCCGGAGTCTTAAACAATGGAGGAGAGTTATCATCTAAGATTCATTATTACAATTCGGACAGAGGAATACCTGGACCTTCTTTTTATTACAACGAAAACAATACGGGAGAGAGAGTAAAAGACGAGAACACTTTTGCTCAAATAGGCTATAAACAATCTCTCAATCACAAATGGAAGTTTCAAGCTAATGCGAAGTATGATATTAGCAACACCGATTACAACAACCTACAAACTCTAAAGAAAGACAGATACGAGCAAACTGAGGCTTATGCTAATGCTATATTATTATACCGAACAACCGATAATTTGTCTTTTTCTTTATCTAACGATGTTAGTTATGGCACATTCAATAGCTACGATGTTGAAGATGCTAAGCAAACTTCATTACAAACTTCGTTGTCGGGCAAATACAGAACTTCAAGATTTACAGCTACAGCAAGTTTACTAAATCATTATAATAACAACTCAAAACAAGTCAATTCTACTTTCAATAAAAAATCCAACCATATATCTCCTTATCTTGGCGTATCTGTCAGACCACTCAAAGATAGAGCTTTAAGAGTTAGAGCCTTCTATAAGAATGCATATCGCCTACCTACGTTCGGAGATTTATACTATGCCGATGTAGCCAGAAACCTAAAAGCAGAGAATGCTCATCAGTTTAACATTGGCTTTACAACAGTTCGCTCTTCTGGAATACTATTTCCCTACTTCTCTTTTTCTATCGATGCTTATTATAATAAGATAGATAATAAGATTGTAATCGAGCCTCGACAAAGTCAGTTCAAAGCATCGGTACGTAACTTGGGAAATGTAGATATTAAAGGGCTCGACTTAAACTTAGAATTTCACATAGCTGTAAGTAGCAACGTTACTGCTGAAGTAAGTAGCAGCTATACGTTTCAAGACGTAAAAGAGAATAAAGAAGGGCGAAAATTAATCTTAGCTTATACTCCCAAACATTCGGGTTCTACCTATCTCTCTTTAAGAATGCCTTGGTTTAATTTCAATTATAATATACTATTCAGTGGCAAGCGTTATTACAATCAAGAAGCTGAGCCCGAATTTAAGCTCGACGCTTATTCTGAACACGGAGTTTCATTAAACAAACTTATAAAATACAAAGGCTATAGCTTAAATCTATCTGCAGAATGTTTAAATATATACAACAAACAATATGAAGTAGTACGCTCTTACCCTATGCCGGGAAGATCGTTCCGTTTCGGAATTAAGTTTATTCACTAATTAAATTATATCAATATGAAAAATTTATCTCATTTACTATTTGCTTCAATATGTTTATTAGTAGCAAGTTTAGGTTTCACCAGTTGCGAAGACGACAATGGAGGTAACGGAGGAAAAAACGGTAACAAACAAGGAGTTTTTATTCTAAATCAAGGAGGCTGGGGAAGCAATGATGCTGGAATCAGTTTTTACTCTCCAAAAGACAGCATTATGACAAGCGACATTTTCGAGGGTCAACTTGGAGACAATGCTCAAGATATGCTACTTTATGGTGGTAAATTATACATATCTCTTCACGGTTCTAAGACAATTGCCGTAATCAATGCTTACACCTACGATATTATAGAACAAATAAGCACAAACTTAGAAGAAGGTGTATTCTCTCCTCGTTTTTTTGCAAGCTACGAAAACAAAGTTTATGTAACCGCTCAAAACGTAGACGCCTCTGAAGGATATGTTTGGCAAATAGACACAACCTCGTTAAAAATTGAACAAAAAGCAAAAGTCGGTATTAATCCAGAAGGCATAGCTTATTACAATAATAAACTTTATGTTGCCAACTCGGGAGATTACAATGTGGCTTACGAAAACACTCTATCAATAGTAGACATTACAACTTTCACAGAAACAGAAAAAGTAACTATTGGATTAAACCCAAAAATCGTTAAGACTGATGGCAATGGTAATCTTTATTTAATGTATCTCGGCGATTACGATCTAACTCCTGGTGGTTTCCAGATTTTCAATACTTTTACTAAAGAGGTTGACTTCGACTACAACGAAAGACCTATTGGTAATTTTGCAGCCACAAACGACTATATATATTTCTATGGAGTATATTACGACCCTATTACTTATGCTCCTATGTGCGATGGAGTATTTTCGTTAGATATTAAAACAGGCATAGTCGGCACTCCCGTTATTCCTTCAGAGAAAATAGAAGGTACACCTTACGGAATAGGAATTAACCCCTACAGCAAAGATATTTATCTATCTACTTATTACCCTACCGAAAGGGGTAAGGTGCATATCTTTGACACCAAGGGTAATCTGAAAACAAAAGAAACCGCAGGTATGTATCCTTATAAATTTATTTTTCGTTAATGAGAACCTCAATAGGTACAATTATAAATGTTATGTTATGCTTAGTACTGTTCGCCTCTTGCAATCAAAGAGGCAACAGTACTCATAATATTCTGAAATCAAATACCGACAGCATATATTATGCAAAAGGTTTTAATATTGAACAATACGATAGTTGCAAAATAATTAATCTTCTTAACCCTTGGAAACAAGAACAAGTATTGCAAACGTATATTCTTTGCCCTAAATCAAAACCACTACCAAATAATCTTCCTAATGGAACTGTAATTCGCACTCCATTAAACAACACTGTAAGTTTCACATCTGTTACTTGCGGATTTTTTGACGAATTAGATATTCTAAGTACCCTTATAGGTGTAGCCGAACCTCAATACATTGATATTAATTATGTAAAAGAAGGTATTAAAAAAGGAAATATAAAAGATGTAGGTATGGCTTCCAATCCTAATATAGAAACTCTTATGCTTATCGAACCTGAGGCTATATTCACTAATCCTATAAACGATTCTGGAGTTAGTGCACTTAATAAAGTAAACAGCACCATTATTAACTGTTTCGAGTATATGGAAACAAATCCATTGGGACAAGCAGAGTGGATACGTTTCTTTGGTTTATTGTTTGAAAAGGAATCTTTGGCCGATTCTCTATTCTTTAACACGGTAAACAACTATAATAAATTAAAAGCCTTAATACCAGATTTTGAAAATCGACCTACTGTATTTGCCGAACTTAAATATGGCGACTTCTGGTATATGCCTGGAGGCAAAAGCTATATGGCTAATCTTTTTGCCGACGCAGGAGCTGACTACATACTTAAAGATAGTGAAAGTTCGGGGTCTACATCTTTCTCTTTTGAAACCGTATTAGACAAAGCCGAGAATGCCGACTTCTGGTTGTTTAAGCACTACAACAATTACGATATGACATATCAGCAGTTAGCTTCAGACTACTCAAACTATACTTTATTCAAAGCGTATAAAAATAAAAATATTTATGCTTGTAACACTCTTAAAAGAGCTAATTATTATATAGAATTACCTCTTCACCCCGATTGGATACTCGAAGATCTTATTTACATCTTTCACCCCGAATTGTTGCCTAACTATACCACACGATACTACATTAAATTAAAAGAATAAACTTATCTACGCTACAGCAACTGTTAATACGCTAACAGTTACTCCTTCGCAAGTTTGTAAAACTGAAATGCAAGACTCTAAAGTAGCACCCGTAGTAAGCACATCGTCTATTATTAAAATATGCTTACCTTTAAGTTTTGCTAAATCTTTTATTGCGAATATATTTCGAGTACCAGCCCAACGGTCGTAAACGCCTTTCTTTGTTTGCGTTTTTCCATATCTCTTTCGATACAGAGAACCAACATCTACTGGTATATGTGCAATCTTCGACACTTCGCGAGCTATAATTTCAGACTGATTAAAGCCTCGTTGCATCTTTTTCCTCCAATGAAGTGGAACAGGAATCAGCACGTCTATATCATCAAAAAAGGAAGAAGTTTTTATTTCTTCAGCCATTAATCGAGCTATCCACTTACCGGCAGCAATGTTATCCTTGTACTTCAACTCTGTAATGAACTTCTTACCCAATCCCTCCTTATTATAATATAAGAAAGATGTAGCTTTCACAATATTTGTTCTCGAACGCAGTTGAAGATAAGCAGGATTTTTCTCAACAAGATAGTAATCCGTTTTAGGTAGCTTAAGACAACATTCGGCACAAATAACCGTTTCACTTTCCAACAGATTAGTGTTGCAATGCAAACATAGTTGAGGATAAAACAAATAGATAAAGCTTTGCAGTAGTTGCTTTATTCGCATAGTTAGAGGTTAAGGTTGTTTTATTATTTCGTCTTTTCGTTTAATATCTCTCGCACTTCATCTGCCGAAGGATTCACCTTTAATATAGTACCATCTGTATCTATCAAAAAAGTAGCTCCTCCCGAATTACCCACTCCATACTTATGCCAAATTTCATTTTTGTCGTTTAACTCCAATAAGTTAAGCCAAGTATAACCATCTCTCTTTATGGCATTCTCGCCATCTTCTTTTCTGCGTTCACGAGCAACTCCTACAACTGTAAAACCTTTATCTTTGAAATCGTTATAAACAGCTATCATTTCTTTTGATTTTCTTCGGCAAGGACCACACCACGAAGCCCACAAATCTAACAACGCTACTTTATTAGCTATTTCTTTTGACAAGGTATAATCATTCCCATCGAAGCCTACACAAGAAAAATCAATAAATTTATTTCCTTCTTTAATATCTTTAGAACTTATTAATTGAGATATTCTTTTTGTTATTGAGTGATTAGGATATTTTTGTTTGTACACATTATTAAAAGTCTCAATCAATTTGTCTTCTTTATCAGAAAAAGACAAGTCGTTTCTCTCTCTTGCCGATTTGAAAGCTTTAAGCAAATAGAATGTTTGGCATAAACCAAAAACGGAATTGTTTTCAATTAAATAATCTGCTTGCCATTTTATTCGATTATTATGACTTTGCATTAATTCATTTTGTAGTGAAATACATTCGTCGGTATAGTAATTTCCATTCAAAGAAGCCATATCATTTCTCAAATCATTCATTTTCTGCAAAAACTCTTCATTGTCCCAATCATTTTCATATTGTTTTTCAATTTCCGACTTACGTTTATAAATTGCGTGAGCTTGTGGAGTAAGCCCTTCATTTGGTAATAATTCTTGCTGGCGAGACAGTGCTTTCAAGCGAAACAGTTTTTCACAATTTTCTTCAAACAAACTGTATTCTTTGTTCAATCTGCCTGTACCTTTAATTACATTGTTAGAAAAAGCGAAATCTTTAGGGTAGAGTTCAAAATTTACCGTACCATTTTCACTCATAAAAAAGATTGGAGTCCAACTTCCATCAAGTATTTCTTGCTCGAACGTAAGAGCATACATCTCTTCTTCTTCGCAAATCAATTCATATTCAAAACTATTATTTACAACAGGAATACGTATCGCCTCTACAACTCTCAAATCACTATCTTGAATAGATAGTAACAGCGTTTCGTTCTTTGGACGATCGATAGTTTTTCCCAAAAGACGACAAGTAATCTTATCTTGTCCAAAAGAATTTGTAAGCAACAGAATAAACAACGAAAAGCAAATTATTTTTTTCATAAACAAACATATTAAATTTTCAACAAATTTAGATGAATAACTTTAGTTTTCCAAGCGCATTTTTCTATTTCACCTAAATTCTCAACATTTTATCTACTTACTTATTTTTACAAGACTTCTCTTTTTTCTATTATTTTGATATTATAGACCCTTTGCGTCATTTAAGAGAGGAGGCAAGATAGTTAGTAAATTACCCCCAATAGGCAACTATCTGTAATCCCTTAACTCTCGGAGAGGAACGTAAAAATTCGCGACTGGACAAATGGACGGCTACATCTCTCTTACGAAGCACTTCGCTGCTCTTAATAGAGCTCTCTCTCCGCTTCTTAGGAGAACACCCTCGTCGCTCTTAGTAGATGGGCGAGCAGGTTGTTACTATATACCCCTTGTCTCTCTCAGTAGATACCCCTCGTCGTTCTTAGTAGATAGGCGAGCTGTTTCTTAGTAGAGACCCGATGTCGCTCTTAGTATAAACGCCTAATCTCTCTTAGTAGAACCACCCCATCGTTCTCGGTAGAGAGACCCCGCCGTTCTACTAAGAGACACAAGGGGTCTCTACTAAGAGAGACGACCCTAAGTGAAGCTTTGCATTTTTTGAACTAAGAACTAAGAGTAAAGAACTAAGAGTTGGCGCAAAGCGAAGCCAATCGCAATGCACAGTAGAGACTGACGTGCCGCGTCTCCAGAGATAAGGCGAGAGGCGAGCAAACTCGCAGTTAAAAGTTAAAAGTTAGCCGTACGGCGAGCGAAGCGTTGCCTACGGGGACAGGGTGAAGATGACTCTTAGATAATATCCCTGTGTTACAAAAAATAAGAGAATAACGATAGCGTTTTGCCACATCATATTATCTTTGTATGCAGAATTTACTAAACAATGGATATGAAATCTAAATTATTTATCGTTATATTATATGTATGTTTGATTAGTTTTAATGTTGCATACACTCAAACGGCAAGTGTAAAGCTTGATAAGTTTCTTCAAAGCCCTAATCTTAAACATTCGGCTATCAGTTTTGAGCTTATCAATATATCATCAGGCAAAATAGTTTCAGAATATAATTCTGATATGTCTTTGAAACCTGCATCTATAAACAAAATCATAACAACAGCTACTGCCTTAGAAGTTTTAGGAAGTGATTATACCTATAAAACATCTCTATTTTACGACGGAACTATTCGCAACTCTCTGCTTAACGGCAATTTGTATATAGAGGGAAGTGGCGACCCAACTTTAGGCTCGGAGTTTATAAGTAAAAATAAAGAAGCATTCTTGTTGGAATATCTGAAAGCTATGCGTTCGTTGGGTATAAAGCAGATTAAAGGCGATATAGTTATTCTTGATCAACTGTTTGGTTACAATGGAATACCTAATAAATGGTTGTTGGAAGACATAGGCAATTATTATGCTTCTGGCACTTACGGAATTAGTATATTCGATAATATGTATCGTTTATATTTACGCTCTGCACAACCCAGAAGTCGGGTGAAAGTGCTAAAAACTCTCCCTGTAATGGATTTAGTTTATGATAATCAAATGATAGCAGGATCTACAAATGCTGACAGGTCTCTTATTACAGGAATGCCATTTTCAAGGGAAAGAAGATTGACTGGCTCTATTCCTCCAAACAAAAAGGAATACATTATTAAGGGTGATATTCCCGACCCTGGATTATTCCTTGCTTCTTATTTCAAATCGTTTTTAGAAAAGAATAATATAAAGGTGATGGGAAAAGCCACGACATATAGATTAAATAAAATTAATGCTACAAATAAAACAAAGATTGCAGAGATTGAATCTCCAGATATTGCAACTATCTCTCGTGTTATTAATGTCAGGAGCAATAATCATTACGCCGAACACCTATATAAGTTACTTATCTCAAAGAAAGTGAATATTGTAAACCATTGGAAGTCTAAAGGATTAGACTCTTCGTCTTTATTCATCTATGATGGCTGTGGCTTGTCGCCATGCGATGCCGTTTCAGCTTCTTTTATGAATAAGATATTAACATATATGTATAACTCAAAAAACAAAGAAGCGTTTTACAACTCTCTGCCCTTAGCTGGGAAAGAAGGTACAGTAGTTTCGTTTCTTAAAAACTCTAAGTTAGAAGGCAAAGCCAGAGTAAAGTCTGGCAGCATTGCAAACGTATGTTCGTATTCGGGATATATAGAACACGAAGACAACATTTACGCATTTACTATAATTATAAATAATTTCACGGGCACAAGAAGCCAACTAAGGGACGATATAAAAGCGTTGTTAGTCGGTCTTCTTTGATACAGTAAGTCCTATATCTGAAATCCCTTTCAAAACATCTTCTCTCATACCGTGTCTTATAGAATATCTATATAAACCCGAATCTTGTTGTTGTATGTTTTCGTATGGTATAGTAAGCGAATATAAACTAATCCCTTTGCCGTACCAGTTGCCGTAAACATCAGCAAGTTCTACGTTTATGGAGTCGTGTCGAGTTTGCCCTGTTGGATTTGTACAGTCCACAAATAACCAAAGATTTCGGAAAGAATAATCATTGTTATTTCTTATCTGAAGTGAAACTTCATAGTCTACATTGTTACTAATCACAACCTCAAATTTAGCAGTGTCGCTCTTATCCCATTCGCTGTTTGAGAAGGAATGAAACTCTGAAAAAGTCTCTTTGTTAGAACACGAAAGCAAAGAGACTGATAGGGTAAACAACAGAAATAGTGTTGATTTATTGAGCTTCTTGCGGAGGTGCAGGATTTTCATTGTCGTTTCTTTTTTTAAGAACCTTACGAGGTCGTTCGCCAGCAGGCTCTGCATTCTGATTGTTAATGTTGTTGTTATTGTTTTTATTTCTTTGTCCCGATTTCTTTTTCTTCTTCTTAAGCGAATCAAATCGATTAACGCTTTCATCAAGTATATCGTTGTATTGTTTTTGAGGTTTAGCATCTCCGCTTTCTAATAGAGAGTTAGGACGTTCGCCTCTCTTATTCATTCTTAAAACTTCAAAAGCTCTTTCGGCGGTTAACGTTACCAAGTTAGCCGCAAAGTTTTTATCAGTCGAATATTGTATTTGGTTTTTGAAAACATCAGTTTTGAAATGATAGAATGTAGCATCTTTAGTTTCCAAAGGTATTTCGCGCGATGGGTATCTCTTTTGAGCTTCCATATAACTATCCACTTCGTAATTAAGACAACATTTAAGCTTAGCACACTGTCCAGCAAGCTTCTGAGGATTCATAGATATATCTTGTAGGCGAGCAGCTCCAGTAGATACTGATACAAAGTTAGTCATCCAACCCGAACAACAAAGTTCTCTTCCGCAAGGACCTATTCCTCCTATACGTCCGGCTTCTTGTCGCGCTCCAATTTGTTTCATCTCTATTCGTATACGAAACGCTTCTGCCAAGTCTTTTATTAGCTGACGAAAGTCAACCCGCTCGTCTGCTATATAATAAAATATAGCTTTGTTGCCGTCTCCTTGATATTCAACATCTCCTATTTTCATATGTAAGCCAAGACGTTCAGCTATTTTTCTCGACTTAATCATCGTTTCGTGTTCTTTAGCTTTAGCTTCTTCAAACTTTTCTATATCAGCAGGCTTCGCAATTCGGTATATTCTTTTTACTTCGGCATCGGGACGGATTCGGTATTTCTTCATTTGCAACAGAACTAACTGCCCTGTCATAGTAACAGTTCCTATGTCGTGCCCTGGCGATGACTCAACAGCCACTATATCGCCTTTTGCTAATTCTAATTTATTGCTATTAAGATAATATCCTTTACGTGTATTCTTGAATTGAACTTCAACAAAATCAGTAGCGTTAACCGATTCGGGTATATCGCTTAACCAGTCGTAGGTGTTTAGCTTGTTGCATTGTTTTTTACAATATCCTTTAGGATCAAGCTTGTTCTCTCCGTTATATAATCTGTATTCCATTAGTTTTTATTTTTTAAGTAAGACTGCTATCTTCATCGATATATCGAAGAAAATCATATTAGGGTTAACATTCGCTTCTATATGTTTTTCGGCGAGAGCTAACTCTTCCATAAAGTCGATGACGTTATTTTCGTTTACGTAAGGATTGAAGTTTACCGAAAATTCGGCTTCCTTACGATTCATATAATTAATCTCTTGTATTTGTAGTTTGTATAAGAAGTTCTCTCTTATCATTTTTTGAGAGTATGCAAGAAACTCTTTTTGCTTGTCTCTCCCCATTGCAGCAAACTCTTCCGACTTAAGTTTCATATTTGAGATGTCTCTTTTCCAAGAGTTTCGCATAATGGTAATGAATAAGTCTAAGTAAGCTTCATTAGAGCCAGTCGACTCTATAATCTCTATCGCTTTATTGTAACTGCCGTTAGCCAAGCGCACTATTAAAGAAATATCTTCCGAACTTAAATCGTAGCGTTTAGATATGGCAGCAGCTAAATCTTCATCGTTAATCGGAGGGACTGCTAAGATTTGAGTCCTCGAACGGATTGTGGCAATTATATTATCTTGCTCTTCCGAAACAAATAAGAATATAGTTTTCTGAGGAGGTTCTTCTATCAACTTTAACAATCTATTCGCCGCAGTTTCGTGCAACTTCTCAGGAAGCCAAATAATCATAATCTTATAATCAGACTCATAGGCTTTAAGATTTAGTTTGCGAAGAATCTCACTGCTTTCTCGTGCATATATTAAGCCTTGCGCATTTGCAGCGTCTATGCTGCTTAACCACGAACCAAGATTACCGTAAGGATTATTGATAGCAAACCCTCTCCACTCAGGCAGGAAGTCGTCACAGAAAGCCTCCTTAGTTCCCTTTTTATTTATTATTGGGAAAACGAAATGCAAATCTGGGTGAGTAAGCTTTAATGATTTCTTACAACTGGGGCATTCTCCGCACGAATCATTTCCTTGTTTGTTTGTACAGTGAATATATTGGGCGTAAGCTAAAGCTAAAGGGAGGGCACCGGCACTATCTTGTTCGACAAACAAACGAGCGTGAGGAATAACCCCTTCTTTAACCGAGTTCAGCAGTTTGTCTTTTATATCCTTTTGTCCGATTACCTCTCTAAAAAACATATTAATATATTGCTTTAGCTATTTGTCTTACGCTATCGGTAGCCATAAGCGTATAGAAATGTATACTTGGCACTCCTCTGCGAATTAATTCTTTACATTGTTCTATAGTCCACTCTATACCTATTTGTTTCGCTTCTTCATCACTTTTACATTTCATTAGTTCAGAAGCCAAAGGTTCAGGAATGTCTGACCTGAAAACTTTGGGTAATACTGTAAGTTGATTTTTGAAAACAACCGGCTTAATGCCTGGAATGATAGGAACGTTAATACCTTCTTGTTTACAACGTTCTAAGAAGTCGAAATACTTCTGGTTGTCGAAAAACATTTGAGTAACAGCATAGTCGGCTCCTGAAGCTATTTTTTGTTTAAGATAGTATATGTCTGAATCTATATTAGGAGCTTCTTCGTGTTTCTCGGGATAACAAGCAACACCGTAAGAGAATTTAATGTCGGGCTTATCGAAGATATTACCTTCCAAGTCGATTCCTTGATTGTAGTTGTTAACCTGTTCTATCAACTCAGTAGTGTGATTGTGGCTTTTACCTTCTGGAATCTGGTTGCGTTCTAACTTGTTAGCATCTCCACGAAGTAATAAGAGTTCAGAAACTCCAAGATATTGAAGGTCTATAAGAGCATACTCTGTTTCTTCTTTAGTAAAACCCTTGCATATAATGTGCGGAACGGCTGGTATGTTGTAATAATTCTGAATGGCAGCTGCAATAGCTACAGTTCCAGGACGTTTCCTGACATTTACTTTCTTCAACAAACCATCAGCATTTTCCTTATAAATATTCTCACTATGGTGAGTTGTGATATTGATATATTTAGGATCAAATTCTTTCAACTTGTCTATAATGCTACATACTTTAGAGAAATTGTTACCCTTCATAGGAGGTAAAATCTCAAAAGAAAATGCAGTTTTCTGACTGTTGTTTAATAAATCTATTAGACTCATACAACTTTTAATGTAAATTTAGTTACAAAGATAGTAATTATTAACACACTAAAGTGTAACTTTGCGTGTTAAAAACATATAAGCAATGGAAAATATAAATTGGTCTGATTTGTCTTTCGGTTATATGAAGACAGATTACAACGTTAGAAGTTATTACAAAGACGGCAAATGGAGTGATTTAGAGGTTACAGATTCCGACCAAATCACGATGCACATGGCAGCAACTTGTTTGCATTACGGACAAGAAGCATTCGAAGGTCTTAAAGCATTCAGAGGTAAAGACGGCAAAACTCGCATCTTTAGAATGAGAGAGAACGCTTTACGTCTGCAAGCTTCATCTCGTGGAGTTATGATGGCTGAATTTCCAGTAGAGCTATTTGAAAAAGCAGTTATTGAAGCTGTAAAACAAAACGAACGTTTTATTCCTCCTTACGAAAGTGGAGCTTCTTTATATATTCGTCCGTTATTAATAGGAACCGGAGCCCAAGTTGGGGTTAAGCCTGCAAAAGAATATCTTTTTATTGTATTCGTTACACCTGTAGGACCTTACTTTAAAGAAGGATTTAAGCCTACTCCTTATGTTATATTGAGAGGTTTCGACCGTGCAGCTCCTCACGGAACAGGAACAATTAAAGTTGGTGGTAATTACGCTGCAAGTCTTACAGCTGGCGAAATTGCTCACGAAAAAGGTTATTCGGCAGTTCTTTATCTTGATGCTAAAGAAAAGAAATATATAGACGAATGCGGTCCTGCTAACTTCTTCGGAATAAAAGACAATACATACATCACGCCCGAATCTTCGTCAATCTTACCATCTATAACAAACAAGAGTTTAATGGTATTGGCAGAAGAATTAGGAATGAAGGTAGAGCGTCGCCCTATCCCAGTAGAAGAACTTGAAACATTTGAAGAAGCTGGAGCTTGCGGAACAGCCGCAGTTATTAGCCCTGTTTTAAGAATAGATGATTTAGACGAAAACAAATCTTACGTTATGTCTAAAGACGGAGAGCCAGGTCCGTTAAGCTTAAAACTTTATAACAAACTTCGCGCTATACAGTACGGCGATGAAGCAGATAAATACGACTGGGTTACAATAGTAGAGTAATTCCCGCATTAATATTCGTCATCTCAAGCAGATTATACAGATTAAAATCTTTGCTTGAGATGACGTTTGTTTTAGAAATCAAACCATTTAGTATTACCTCTATTCCCAATTCTGTCGTTACTTTTCTTTAATTGATTAATTGGGTGATGCTTATCTTCTCTGAAATACACGGCATTCTTTGCAGTAAAGTCTATCGAAAAAATACGGATTGGTCTTTTAATGTTAATTCTCTTTTTCATGGCAATAGTTTTATCTTGTTAAAGTAAAACGTATATACCTTAAAAAAAGTTTAGAGTTAATAAAGAAAAGACATATCGTAGCCTAATTGGCTATCATTAGTTACTAATAACTCTATACGGTTAAGCCTGGCTGCCTATATACAAATTCAACAACCTTATACGGCTCTACATTAAAGCCTCATTTATAGCCTCATTTAAAGCCTCTTCTTGAATAAACTCGGCTCTCTTAATCCTATAGCCTTACATTGATTTACTATATCTCTCGTTCCTGTTCCCATTCTCTCAATATAACCAGCCATATTATTCTTATTTCAGTGTAAAGATATAAATTATTTATTACTAAATACTTTCTTCTCGGCTGTTTCAAGCTTTGAAACTACTCGTTTCTCACTTTGATATAATTCGTTTCTCGGCTTGAAACTATTTGTTTCACTTAACTGAAACTACTTGTTTCACCTAACTGAAACAACTCGTTTCAACCTAATGAAACAACCTGTTTCACCCGTGTGAAACAAATTTAATGGTGAGGAGATACCTGAACGGAGAAGTTATATCGCTCGATATACTCGTCGAAGACTGGCTCTTTCTCTATCCCTTCTTTGCGGAAAAGGTCGCGAATAAACTCTTGTTGCTCTGGAGTTATAAGATACTCCTTGTTATATATGCGGTAATAGCGATTGTGTTCAAGGTATCTATGTATTGCCTTCTTTATTCGGTTGTATTTAGTGTGCGGCAAATCGTCGTATAAATGAGAGATTCCCAAAGCGTAGCGTAGCTTCTTTATAGGCTCGAAGTATCGGCATTCGCTTTCCGATTTATTAACGGGTGAGGGATTGACTATCTTAAACACTGAAACTTCGTCGGGGATTGCTTGTCCGACCTTAAAGCGTAGGCAGCTATCTGATTTCTTACATACTGCGTTCAGACAATGAACGTAACTCTGGGGGACTTCTTTGTAATCAAATTCTTCTTTCATAGCGTTTTTAATTAAGCTGCAAATATACAGTATTTATTTCATTTGCAACCACATCTGGCAGATAGGAAGAGTAAAATAATATCGTCGGGCGCTTATTTTTATTACATTCTTCATTATTTTGTTGTACTTTTGCAGGCAAATATCAAACAATGAATAGAAACATTCTTATAACTGGGGCCAACGGGCAATTGGGTAGCGAACTGCGTTGCATTGCCGACAATTACTCTAACTTCATCTTCTTTTTTACCGACATAGATACTTTAGACCTTACAAACAAGGATGCCGTGTCGAATTATGTAGAAGACAACAAAATACATTACATTGTAAATTGCGCCGCATACACCGCTGTTGATAAAGCCGAAGACGATGCCGATTTATGTTATAAGATAAATGTAGATGCCGTTAAGAATATTGCGAATGCCGCTCGCAGCAAAGCTAAAGCTAAGGTTATACATATATCTACCGATTATGTTTTTGACGGAGAAGGCAATCGTCCTTATAAAGAAACAGACAACACCAATCCGCAATCGGTTTATGGGAAGAGCAAAAGAGAGGGCGAAGAGGCGTTGCTCGACTCTAATCCCGACAGCATAATAATAAGAACGGCTTGGCTTTATTCTTCTTTCGGAAATAACTTCGTGAAAACGATGCTTCGTTTGAGTAAAGAAAGAGAAGAACTTAATGTTGTTGCCGATCAAAAAGGCACGCCAACTTATGCTGCCGACTTAGCGAAAGCTATATTAGATATTGTGGAGTATTCCGAAAGAAACAATAACTTCGCGTCGGGCATTTATCATTACAGCAACGAAGGCGAAACTACTTGGTTTGATTTCACCAACGAAATAGTAAAGCAGGCAGGCATCACAACTTGCAAGATTAATCCTATATCAACAGACCAATATCCGGTAAAGGCTAAGCGTCCTCAGTATAGCGTATTAGATAAAACAAAGATAAGAGACACCTTTAATATTGACGTTCCCGAATGGAGAGAATCGCTGAAGCGAGCTATCCGTTCAATGCAGTAATAATTAATAAACAATGAGCGAACTAACAAACGAAATACAGAAAAGGCGAACATTCGCCATAATAAGTCACCCCGATGCCGGGAAGACTACTCTTACCGAGAAACTTCTTCTTTTCGGGGGAGCCATACACGTAGCAGGAGCAGTTAAATCTAACAAGATAAAGAAAACGGCAACCTCCGACTGGATGGAGATTGAGAAACAAAGAGGTATATCTGTTGCCACATCGGTAATGGGATTTGATTACAAAGACCATAAGATAAACATATTAGACACTCCCGGTCACCAAGATTTCGCAGAAGATACCTACCGCACCCTAACCGCCGTCGACAGTGTTATTATTGTAGTGGATATAGCAAAAGGAGTGGAAGCTCAGACCCGCAAACTAATGGAGGTTTGTAGAATGAGGAAAACTCCCGTGATGGTATTCGTTAATAAGATGGACCGAGATGGAAAAGACCCATTCGACCTTCTTGACGAACTTGAACAAGAACTAAAGATTAATGTTCGCCCCCTAAGTTGGCCTATCGATATGGGCGCAACATTTAAGGGCGTTTATAACATATTCGAGCAACAATTAGATTTATATACTCCGAGTAAACAAACCGTTACCGAGTCTATTCAGTTCAAAGATGTGAATAGTCCTGAATTGGAAAACCACATTGGCGACAACCTTGCACAACAACTTCGTGCCGACTTAGAACTTATCGAAGGCGTATATCCCGAGTTTGACGTTAACACATACTTAAAAGGAGATATTGCTCCCGTATTCTTTGGTTCGGCTCTTAACAATTTCGGGGTAAAAGAGCTTTTAGACTGTTTTATTCAAATAGCACCATCGCCCCGCCCTGTAATGACGGAAGAAAGAATGGTAAATCCCGAGAACGACCCTTTCTCTGGCTTCATATTTAAGATTCACGCCAATATGGACCCTAACCATAGAAGCTGTATAGCATTCTTGAAGGTTTGCTCTGGAAAGTTTGAACGAAACACTAACTATCGCCATATCCGCTTCGACAAAATGATGAAGTTCTCTTCCGTAACTGCCTTTATGGCTCAGAAAAAGGAAACTGTCGACGAAGCTTACGCAGGAGATATTATCGGGTTACCAGATACTGGCAACTTCAAGATAGGAGATACGCTTACTGCAGGAGAAGTGCTACATTTCAAAGGGCTGCCAAGCTTCTCTCCCGAGATGTTTAAGTATATAGAAAATGCCGACCCGATGAAAACAAAGCAGCTCAACAAAGGTATTGACCAACTTATGGACGAAGGAGTTGCTCAGCTTTTCGTAAATCAGTTTAACGGACGTAAGATAATAGGTACTGTAGGACAGCTACAGTTCGAGGTTATTCAGTACCGACTATTGCACGAATACGGAGCGCAATGTCGTTGGGAGCCACTAAGCTTACACAAAGCCTGCTGGATAGAAAGCGACTCTCCCGAAACTTTAGAAAACTTCAAGAAGCGTAAATATCAATATATAGCGGTAGACAAAGAGGGACGCGATGTGTTCCTTGCCGATTCGGGTTATCTGCTCCAAATGGCACAACAAGACTTCCCCGATATTCGGTTCCACTTTAGTTCAGAGTTTTAAGAAGTTCAATATTTTAAGAAGAATGATGTTATCCATTACCGATAACATCATTTTCTTTTTTAACTGGGTCTTTAGGCTCAAGCCTCATCTCCGGCTCGAACGGATTGAAGTAGTAAACGCCTTTACTATCTAAATATTTAAGAAAAACAGGTAGCTTCTCCATAAATAAAGAATAGTTCTTAGCTCGCGGATAAGTCCACGCAGCCTCGGCAACTGCCGCCAATCGAGGAAAAACCATATAATCTAAACGTTGAGCATCTCCTATCCTTTCTGTCCACATCGACATCTGAAGCCCCATAATATTATCTTCGTAATCTTTAGTAAGGTGTATTATCGGCTGAGGGAAATTATAAACATCTTCTATTGGATTAAATCCTCCCCAGACTCTGCCTATCTTGCGTGTACTATGTTGAATAAAATCGCCATACAAAGGTCTACGAGGAGTCATAATCACTTTAAAGCCTTTCTTCAAAGCCTTTTCTAATTGATTAGGGCGATCGTGTCGCCACCACATAACCACGGCTTTAGAAGGCGAAACACCAGAGTCGGCAATCTCGTCCCAACCTATCATAATCTTACCCTTAGAAGATAATATATCGGCAACTCTTCTTATAAAATAATGCTCTAAACCGAGTTCGTTACCTAAATCATTTTCCTTAATGAAGTTTTGAATAACAGGATCGGTAAACCATTCTTGATTACCATAATGCACTTCATCTCCTCCTATATGAATATAAGGAGAAGGAAATAGTTCGGCTATCTCTGTTATAACATCGCTTATAAAGTTGTAGGTATCTTCTTTGCACGGGTGGTAAGTAAAATGTTTCCAACGACCTTCTCCTCCACCCGACAATTCGGGATAAGCTTTTCCTACGGGAGTTGCGTGTCCCGGCATATCTATTTCGGGCACTACCATAATATGTCTTTCGGCTGCATAAGCAACTATTTCCTTAATATCTTCTTGAGTATAAAAGGTAGCAGGAGCATTTGGGTCGTGGTAATTACCATTCGCTCCTATAGTTGTTAATAGAGGATATTTCTTTATCTCTATACGCCAGCCCGGCTCGTCGGTCAGGTGCCAATGAAACACATTCATACGCAGAGAAGCCATAATATCTAAGTACTGCTTCACCTTTTCTTTTCCGAAAAAGTGGCGACTTTCATCAAGCATAAAACCTCTCCACTTATAGCGAGGCTTATCTTCTATATAGCACTCTGGGAGATTACCGCTATATGCTTGCATTAGTTGCGCCAGGACTTCTTTTCCATAAAACAACCCTGCATCATCAGAAGCTTTTAGGCTTATTTCGTTTCCCTTTACTTCTAATATATAGGCTTCGTTGTCTAATACACGATTAGACACCATTTCTACATTTAGCTTATTAAGTAAAACGTCTTCATCGAACGCATATATGTTACCCTCTTTGTGTTGCACCTGTGGCGTGGGGAATATAGGTAGTTGAGCAAAACTAACCGAATAGCACAATAAGAACAAAACAGAAATCTTTCTAAAGTATGTCTTCATAACACTACATTTAATGTTTACTTTACTACAACTCTGCTTCCTGCTGTATGCGAAACATATTCGGGAGCATACATACATTGTATTGTAGCCATTCCATTAGAATAATCGCCAGACGATGTTACGTATAAATCGTACTCCAATACATAAGTACCCTTAGGCATCACGTTGAAGTAGAAATTCATAGAAGCATCTTTAGGAGCTTTGTAGTATATTAACCCTTGCTTCCACTCACAACCCGACAGTTGAGTTGTTGGTTCGAAACACGAAGCTCTCATATCTTTCAGATGAACAAACTCCATATCTCTATCTGTGCGAATAGTTAAACGAACAGTTATTTTATCGCCCACCTTAAGAGGATTATCTTCGCTAACAGGTATTAGTGTTTTACCAGTCTCCCCTGTTTGGTTTACATAAAGAGCCTTCTCAACATTAAGCTCTGTTGTAGCTTTGGTAAGCTTGTCTAAATCTTCGTAATATTGATAATACAAAGCCCCCCAAGCAGCACCATCACTTGTTTTCTCTAAAGTAATCTTAGACATATTTTTCTTGATGCTTTCTTCGTTATAAATCTTCTTTATATAACCAGTACCTGCTTCTGCACCTTTAGTATCAATGGTTTGTTTACCTAACTTTATTTTAACGTTTTCTTGATTACTCAACCAGTCAGTACCAGAGTTAAGAAGAATGTTTATTGCATTTACTGTAGCTGGAACATCCTCCCATAGTTGAGTCTGTTTCTGTTTAAGCAACCAAAGTTTCATTCCATCTATCTCTTCAGTTGTATAACCGACTTCCTTAAATGCTTGCATAACAAAAGAATGAACAGTAGTAGCATTTTGAGACATAAAAGCATAAGTATTGTTGTTTGCCCAATACATACCCAATTCTTTATCTGTAGTAGAATGCTCTCTTAATGATTTCACTATATTATTAGCAATATCTTTATTGTTGTATCTGTTCATAACAATAGCAGAAATAGCTCTGTTGTATAGATTACCAGAGCTTGTCCAATACTTCTTTATTATATTAATATAGAAGTCTATGGCTTCTTGAGTTTCAGATGATATATCATTACTATAATATGAACGAACAAACAAATATTCTAAGTTTGTTGTAGATATACTCTTTGAGTCTCTCCAATTCTTAGTCTTCTTAAGATTTTCGTAACGTTCCACAAACTTGTAATCTATGAAAGCAATGGCATTGTCTGAGATATTAGTAGCTGCAGATGCATCATAGTCTTTCAATTGAGATAGTTCTCCTAAACCATAAAGTATCCACTGAGTAATACTCACACTACTATTCATTCCTTTGAACCAAGTAAAACCGCCATCACCAACTTGCAATGAAGATAGTTTGTCTATGGCTTGCTTGTTAAAGTTAGTAGCTCTATTAACATCAAACAAAGTAGCTAAACGTTGTTTTTGATCTGTTTCGTTCTCGGCTTCCATTACCCAAGGAGTTTCTTCAAGAAGAATGTTTTTAAGCTCTTGGTTCTTCTCTAAATTAGAAAGAAGCGTTTCTTTATTAGCACTTTGAGCTTTCCAAGTATCTATTATTTGTTTAATATTAGGAGTATTATTAGCTATATGAGTTGCTACTGTATTTGAATAATATCCAGCGAACCAATCTAACACGTTATCGTTTTGTGGTGTAGAAATACTTGGTAAAGCTTGCACTGCATACCACACTGGGTTAGACGAAAACTCTAAGGTTAAACGATAATTATCTGAAGTAGAAGAAGGATTTGCCAACTTATCTAAAGTGTACTCTTTCTTCTCTTTGCCGTAAACATTCAACGGCATACTTTCAGTTACTAATATTCTATTAGGAAGAACTGGTATTATGTGCTGCTCTCCATCGCTAAAGTTTTCCGACTTAGCTACTATCTTAAAGGTAGTAAGTTCTATTCCCGAAGGAACTGTAAACGACCAAGTAAGAGCTGTAGTCTTTCCAGATTCTAAACTAAACGACTGCGAAGAGTTATTCACCCTTATATTAGTTTTATTATTTGCAGGATCGAAGAACTCGACATAAGCATTACCAGAAACAACTTGTTCGGAAAGGTTAGATATGTTAGATGTTATAGTTACCTTATCGCCTTCTCTTATAAATCGAGGTACGTTAGGGCTTACCATAAGCTTTTTCTGACTAACAGCTTCTTTTATTAGTTGACCGTATTTTAAGTCTTTAGTATGAGCTAAAGTCATAAACTTCCAAGTGGTGTTGCTTTCGGGAACAGTAAACGAGATAATAGTTTCTCCTGCCTCATTAGTTTTAAGTTGAGGATAGAAGAACGCTGTTTCGTTGAAGTTTTTACGGATTTGCACTGTTTCTTCCTCTCGTTTGAGGTCTACCATTACCACTTCTTGAACAACACTTTCTTCCACCAATACCTTGTGATCCTCCATAACTTTAGGAGAACTACCTATTCTAACCTTATTGCTAGCTCCAGTATCTAATCCAGCAATATTTCCATCTAAGGCATCTTCGACAGAAACTATTTCCATACCTTCAAGATCTTGAGTTGTTAATTTACCATCTCCTCCTTTTCGTAGATTAGAGCTATTGAAATATACTTCTTTCAAAAGAGATGAGTACCTCAAATTAAATCCGAACCAATTGAATGAGTCGTAGTTGAAGTCTGGCACTTCCTTAAAAACATAGTCGTATCTCAAATAATAACCTGATGTTCCAAATTCATTAGCAGCTCTATTATTGACGCCCCACAATGAAATAGTCTTTACTGGATAGAAGCTCCACGAATGATTATTTATTTTATCCAACGAAGAATCATACATTGCAGCAAGAACCTCAGACAGTACTGGAGATTTGTTGCCATCTTTAATAGATATTTTCCATTCTTCTGTTTGCCCTGGAAGTAGATAATCCCTAAAAACCTCCATCTTAATATCTAAAGATTTGTTTGGCTGTTTCTTTTTTATATCAATTGAGCGAGAAAACAACTGTTTATCTTTAATAAAGCAGAAATTAGCAGTAACTCCATCACCATAAGTTTCTAAGAAAGGAATTTCTATTTTCTTATTTTCACTATTAAGAGTAAAACGCTCTACGGCTAACTTCTTGCCTTCTTTGAATATTTCGTAAAGAACATAAGCTTCGGTAGAACTTCCTATAATGATTTCAGCTTTCTCCCCTACAGCACATTCTGTGTTTTCCCCCAGAAACCAAAGGTAAGTTGGTATATGAGGTGTCTTATCATTCTTAGACATTAAATCAAAGAAGCCTTCAGTTTCTACTTCTCTACCTAATTGGTCTTTTGCCTTAGCAACTATCTTATATCTACCCGAAAGCAAAGAACTGACATTTGGTATACTTATAGCTTCCCCTGACTTTGAAGTGATAGTAAGTATTAGTTTGTCTTGCTCCCAATTATCGTTATCGTCAAGTTTATTAATATCTTTTGCCTTAAAACTATACAGTTCGTAAGAAATATCGGTATCTATTTTATTATCTGATAAGTTTAATGCGGTAACCGTTATATTTTTAGGATTATCTTTATCTATTGTTTCATAGTTATTAGCAAAAGAAAGATACATCGACTTATCACCAATACTAAACAGCTTGATTGAAGATTGAGTTTCACCATTAGTGTTGGTAACTTCTACCTCTATGGTATATCTATAGTAAACATCTTCTTTGTTTTTATCTTCAAAAGCTTTATCAGCTACGAAATTTATCCCAAACTTTCCGTTTTCATCAGTAAACACACTACCTTTTGCTACTTGAACTTCACGATAGCCCAAAAATCTAAACAACCAATGGTTTCGTCTAACCACTCTATATTTAACTTCTGAGTTTTGTAGATTAACTCCCGAGTACGACTTTACATTTCCCGTTATCGAAATCTCATCACCAAAAGTATAAGCCTTTTCGTTCTTATCAAATTCAATATCGAAAGTAGGACGTTTATATTCTTCAACTCTAAAATTTACATATCCATTATCTTTATCAGCTCTTATAGAGAAATGTCCTGTTAATAAACTCTGCGGTATAACAAACTCACCAGCGAAAGATCCAAACTCGTTAGTTTTGAAATCTTGCTTTGTAATTTCGTTATTATTTGCATCTCTAAAAGTTATCGAATATGTTTTGTTTGACAATACAGTTTGCTTGTCTAAATCGTATGCAATACCTTTGAAATAAACTACTTGTCCTGGTCTATAGATACTCCTATCTGTAAATATATCCAAGCGGGTATTTTTAGCTTTAACTTCTCTGCGAGTAGATACCCAAGGCGCAAAAGAAGCCACAAGAGCATTATCATTATCTTTAACAATACTGTATGAAGCTATGCCTTCTTCCCCATTATCTTGAGCTAAACCTAAGACATCGGTAGTATAAGTTTTAATTAGTTTTAGTTGAGTTTGTTTATTGTTTCGAGCATAAAGTTTAACAGCTGCATTACCTATAGGTTTACCTGAAACACGGTCAACAACAATATATTCTCTTTTATCATCAACCGTACGAGATATAGAAGCCAAACGACTAACAGAAAACTGTTGATTTGCAGGTTCGTTACTGTATTTATCTGTTTTGATAACATATTCATAAAGTCCTAATTCATCAATAGGAATATTGATAATAGTATCATTAGATACATAAGGGGGGAGAGCAGGAAGTTTTACGGTTTCCTTTTTTACAAGAGTACCTTTTTTAGAATATTGCCCTTTTCTGTTCCAAGAGTTAGCATAAACAGTTACAGGCGCATTTATTTTGTATATCTCAACTTTTATTGATGAACAATTTTGATATCGGATTCTTAAATCAAGCCCCTCGCCTGGATAAACTGCATTATCCGATTCTATATTTGCATAACTTTCTGTTAAATTGCTAAGTTGATTTTTCAAAAGTCCAATACGTTCATATTTTGGATAAGCTTTAATCCCTTCATTACATATTTCGTAAGCTCTTTTGCTACTTTCATTTAATCCTTCTTGCGCTGAGAATACTTTCATGATATAGAAATAAGCTTCTTTATCTAAAACTTCTACAACAAAATCTTGTTTTGAGTATTTATTTTTTAAGTGCTCTAAGGCATTAGTGTAATTCTCATCTCCCGATTCTCCTCTATAATTATTCTTTACAAAATCTAAACGTTCGAGATTAGGAATAAGCAAAGCCAAATCGTCATTCTCTTTATATCTAAAAGCTAATAGTTGTTGATATAGAGAAAGTATTTTATACGGGAAATCATATTTCTCTTTCTGTATATTCTCTATCTTAATAAACTCTTCGACAGGAGCAAAGAATTGTTGTTCAATGAAATCACTTTGAGGAAAATTAGCCTTTACTTTATAACTTCCATTTAATTGTTCCAGAATATTTATTCCCTCATTAACAAGAAAGTCGTAAAGAGTAGGACGTAAGTTACGCGACGACTTTCCTTCTTCTAAGATAGCGGCATACTCTAAGGTTGGTGTTTCTTGAAGTTCTTTAGCATTAACTAAAGACAAATCAACAAGATCGCTTATTTTTTGTATAAAAACATTTGCAGGCCATTCTCTAATATCTTCAGGAACATAGCCACTTATAGCTGTACTATTATTGCGAGACACTGAATAATATTTAGCATATAAGTTAGCAAGCATAGAGTACAACACGGCTTGCTCTGTTTTATCTTCTACCTTTTCAGTAAAAGCCTCTACTTCTTTTATTATATCAGAATATTTATCATTATCGATAACTGTTTTATATTTTATCTGATAGATAATAGCCTTTATAACTTCAGCACTATTATTGTTTTTCATTGCATCTTGATAAATCTCATCAACAACCTCTAATGCAGACTTCGGTAAAGATTGTTTTTCAAACGATTCTACCGTCTTCCATTGGTTTGCATACTGAGCATAAGTAGTACTTCCCATAAATGCTAAAATAACTAATATTAATAAATAACGTCTCATAATCTTATTTTTTACTAATTAATGTCTGCTAAGTTAATAATAATTTCAATACTATCATTCTTCTTTATTATATTTGCTTTCTAAATAATTAAAATAAAAACAATCATGAAGAAATCTCTTTGCTTTTCAATCGCTTTTTTGTTTATAGGAGTGTTTGCTGTTTTTGCTCAAGACCCTATATTTAATACAGTAAAAACAGAATTGAATAGAAACTTTGAAATATTAAAACTACAACCCATACCTGCCTATTATTGTTTTGCAAGATTAGACGATTCTCAATATATATCGGCTACTGCAAACTTAGGAGCATTACAAAGCAAAGCCAAAATCAACTCTCCAAACAGAATACTATCTATGGGTATGCGTGTAGGAGACTACAACTTAGACAATTCACACGAAATAAGAGAATCTGGGTGGAACGAACATGGCATATCTGTAAGCGGCACTTATCTACCTTATGAAGACAACGACCGTGTTCTAAAAACCAATATATGGGAGATACTTGATGATTTATACAATAGCAACGTTCAGAATTACGAAAGAATTAAAGCTAATTTAGCCGTAAAAGTTGAACAAGAAGACAAATCACCTGATTTTTCTAAAGAAAAGGTTGAGAACTACTACGAAGAACCCATAGATTGGAATACTCTTAATATAAATCCTAAAGTTTTAGAGGATAAAGTAAAGATGTATTCTGCAATATTTGACAACAATGATGATGTTAATGATGGAGTTGCTATTATCGCTGCTTCTTTGAACAGAATGATATTTGTAGATACCGAAGGAAGAGAAATAGCAGAAAACAGAATTGAGATAAGATTATTTATTGCTGCTAATGTTATTGCCGATGATGGTATGTACCTACCCTTATTTAGATCGTGGGAAGCTTCTTCTATCTCCGAATTACCTTCAGATGAAGAGGTTATTGCGGCTACCAAAAATATGAGTGTTCTATTATCAGAATTAAAGAAAGCTCCAGTTGTTGAATCTTTCACAGGCCCTGCAATTCTTTCTCCTGAAACTTCAGGAGTATTCTTTCACGAAATATTTGGTCACCGCATAGAAGGCTCTCGCCTAAAACAAGAAACAGATGCTCAAACTTTCAAAAAGAAAATAGGAGAAAAAATATTACCCTCACATATTTCTGTTACTTTCGACCCTACACAAAAATACTTCAACAATCAATACCTTTTAGGAAACTACAAGTTTGACGATGAAGGGGTAAGAGGACAAAGAGTAGAAGTTGTAAAGAATGGTATTCTTAAAAACTTTTTAATGAGTAGAACTCCTATTGAGGGATTCTCTAATTCTAACGGACACGGACGAGCATCTATTGGATATGGTCCTATATCTCGCCAATCGAATATGTTTATCGAAAGTTCTCAGAAATATTCAGAAGCCGAATTATTCAAGAAACTTCGTAACGAAGCAAAAAAACAAGGCAAGGAGTATGCTTATTATTTCAAAGAAGTAAGCAATGGTTTTACTAATACAAGCCGTTACTCGCCCAACGCTTTTAATGTTACTCCTTTAGTTGTTTATCGAGTTTATGTTGATGGCAGACCAAACGAATTAGTTCGCGGTGTAGATATGGTAGGAACTCCTTTAGCTATGTTCTCTCAAATAGAAGCTTGTGGTAGCGAATATGCTATTTTCAATGGAGAGTGTGGTGCCGAATCGGGCAACATTCCTGTTTCTTGTATTTCTCCTGCCTTATTTGTCAAGCAAATAGAAACACAGAAAAGAGCCAAAAGCCATTCGCAACCGCCACTACTTCCTAAACCTAAAACATCTTCCGACAATACCAATCTTTCGGAAAACGAAACTGTGCTTAAAGCTATTCAAGAAGAAGTAGATAGAGGTTTGCAAAACCTACACATCGACGGATTGCAATCGCCTTTCTTTATTGCTTATACTATAAGCGACATCAAGAGCCTAACTGTAACAGCATCTCTTGGTAGTTTAATGTCTTCAGACATAAATAATTCTCGATATTCAGGCACTCGTCTTCTTATTGGCGATTATAAATGTAGCGACGAAAACTTTATAGGAACAGGCGGTTCTGCATCATCATACGATGGAAGTCCCACAATAGAAAACGACAACGAACAAGCTATTCGCAATACTGTATGGAAAGATTTAGACGCTATATATAAGAGAGCTGCCGAAACTTACGAACAAAAGATAGCCGCAATAAAACAACTTGAGATACCAGCCGAAGAACTCGAACTTCCAGACTGGGACAAAACTCCTGTTGTTGTTATGACTAATCTCCCTAAACAAGAGTTAGACTTCAACAACAAAGCTAAATATGAAGCTTATACAAAAGAAGCATCAAAAGTATTTGCTGATTACAAAAACATATACGATTCAAGGATTACTCTTCAGCTTATTGAAGCTACTATATACTTCTACAATACAGAAGGAACTAAATTTATTTATCCTATAAATTTAATATCATTAAACGGCAGCGCATCTGGAAGAACAGAAGAAGGAGAAGAAGTTACTACTTTCTTTGTCAATCCTTATGCTACATTAAATGATTTACCATCTATCGATGATTTCAAAAAAGAATGCAAAACATTTGCCGAGCGTTTATTGGCGAAAACGAACGCTCCTAAGCTAAAAGAATCTTATTCGGGTCCTGTATTATTTGAAGACAAAGCCGTAGCCAATGCCTTTACAAACAATTTCTTCTACGGATCTTCGTCTCTTATCGCATCTCGACGTCCTATTAGTGCCGATGGATACTCGTACGGAGGTAATGGTATAGAAGAAATGATGAACAAGCGTATCACTGCAAGAGAAATAAGCATAGAAGATTTAACGGGAACAAAAGAATATAATGGTGTTAAACTATTAGGATATGCCCCTATTGATGCAGACGGTGTTATTCCTCCTGAAAAGATTACTTTAGTAGAAAAAGGGATACTGAAAAACCTCTTGAACGACAGAGTACCAACAGCAAAAGCACCTCATTCTAACGGTCATAATTTATTTGATCGTAATTTAAGTAATTCAACTTCTTTTGGAGTAGCAAGATTGACATACTCTAATACAAAATCGAATGCCGAACTCAGAAAAGAACTGCTTGAAAGAGCTATTGAAGAAGGATATGAGTATGCATATATAGTAAAAGCAGGAACAGAAACAAGAGGATATTCTTTTGATATTTATCGTATTTATACCGATGGACGAGAAGAACTACTTCGTTCTGCCGTTATTAACAATTTTGATGCGCAATGCTTTAAGAGAATAGTAGCTGCATCAGACAAAGAAGTTGTACACAACTATCTTATGTCAACGGTTATATCTCCTTCGGCTGTATTATTTGAAGAACTTGAGATACGAAACGACAGAGTTGATAACTTCAGAAAACCTCCATTAGTTCCGCATCAATAAGACACTCAAAACTAAAGTTTTAATGTTTGCATTTCAGCATACACTTTAATGACAATAAAAAAACTCTTTGATTTGTTTGAGTATTAGAAAAGAATTTCTACCTTTGCAGCTGGATTAAAAGCCCAGATGGCGGAATTGGTAGACGCGCTGGTCTCAAACACCAGTGGGGTAACTCCCATGCCGGTTCGATCCCGGCTCTGGGTACAAATATAGCCTGTTAATCGCCTGATTGACAGGCTTTTTTGTTTCTCTGGGTAGCAAAAGGGTAGCCAAATTTATCAACAAAGCATAAACCGAGTCAACCGACTTTGCAATTAATTAAGCCGAAGAACAGTCAACTAAAACATTAACAGCAATAAACAAGTAGTTTCACCAGTATGAAACAAAGTGTTTCTCCTATATGAAACAAGTAGTTTCATTAGTATGAAACGGGTAGTTTAAATGTAAGAAACAAATTCTTTCAATGTGTAAAATAATACGTTTCAATTATATGAAATAATTCGTTTCAATGTAGAAAATACCTGTGTCATATAAGCATATATATTATATTTTGTATATTCTTTTATATATAAAAATATAAACGCACCTAATCCATTTAAGCTTCTTAACTATTATCTTAATACACCTTCGCAAGAAATGGCATTTTTGATTTTATCATAACATTATAGATGTATGTGTGATTTATAATAAATATACATCTTATCACTCTTCCATTACTTGAATTAAAAAATGATTTTATTACTTTTTAAATATACTTTGAATTGCACACTAAATGCACTTAACAGAAATTTAAAATCAAAATGTAATTTATTCAAATCCAATAGCACATAACTATAAACAAAATATTATTGTATTATATTATATACCAGCACATTAAGAGGTGAAAGAAAAACTAAAGTCTTGAAATTCTAAAAAACCATATATAAAACCCTAAATACATTCAAGAATTTTAGAAATATTTTTAACAAAACACTTGCTAAGTATAAATATATGTGTTACTTTTGTGTTGTCTTTATATATAAAGATTATCCTAACCCATTTTACTTACCTTAACTATTTCCAAGGGCGTGTCGACACTAAAAGACACTCCCTTTTTTTATTTGTCAGATAGTTGACTGTGTGAGTAATATAAAATTTAAGGGGTCAGCGTATTTTCCAAGCAAACAAGATGTGATTGTTTACGACTATGTAGATGTCCATACCCCGTATTGGAGCGTATGTATCACAAGCGCCTTGCCAGGCCTTAGCCTCAAAGAATAAACCGGACGGAATCAGTATGATTTATGATAGTGAGACGTTTATACCAATCATACGGAACAACTTCCTCAACGCGAAGAAAGAAATATGTATTGCAAGCCCTTACATCCGAAAAAGGCAACTCCATATAATTCTTGAATGGCTGATCGGTAAATTTTGACTTAACACTACTGACCATTTCTTTGAAGATTTCCCGTAAATCTTCCAGTTTGAGCGTAATACTAATATTTGCTCCGAAACTCAACAAATCACGATAATTCACAATCGGATTTTTTTAGTTTGACAATAATTTTATTTCGGACTCAATCGAATCCGAGGGCAAATAAAAAGAGAGATTTTTCGGCAATCCATATGTTGTCGTTTTCTTAGTTAAGCAATAATTCCCTGAGAATGAAGCATTATGCCAACTTGTCATTTTGCTAATTAAACAAACTATCCCCAGAATGGTATGTATTCTACATATTTAGTAGAGGCATTATTAGGATCTTTGGGCTTAATTCTATTTTGCGCCAAAGCCTCTTTTATTACCAAAGAAACTTGTGGTCTTTGCCGTTCGCTCATTTTAAACCTTTCTCGTAAACTAGCATTTGTCATACCACCACTTGAAAAATACTTAATTATACTATGCTGATAACATGCTTCTATTCTTTCTGTTGGAGTCAGTTTAGCAAATGTTTTAGGACTATACATGGTTACCCGAAAAGAATTCTCTAACTCCTCGAACTTGAGAGGAGGTAGACCATATAATTCTATTGCAGCAACAGCTTTTTCAAAGCCGGAACCCCGTTCTTCACATATACCGTACCGTCTAAAAGCAGAAGCCAATATCTCATTTCTAGATTCAGGTGTGGTTCGTATTAACCGATCAATTTTTTTCGAAGGAAGTAATTTCCCCGGATTTGAAATTTCAATACGATCATCAAATATTTCAACCATCGGACTAGATCCTCTAACTGAAAAGTCTTGATGTATCAATGCGTTAGCTATAAGTTCCCGAAGAGCGATTTCCGGATAAACTGTCGTTTCCGACCTTAAAGCGTTTTTTATTACTTCACTGCTGGGAAGAAGGGCATTTATATAGCTAATTAAACCCTCATAACCAATCGCATAACCTTTTGTTCCTAATTGCTCCTTCTCTGTTTCTCGCTTTGTAAGTCCTTTGTACTTAATTACCCTGATATTTTTTCGAGATAATCCATCAAACTTATCAAGATTGTAAGCACAACTTAAAGCTCCAAAATTAGTAATGTAATATCCGATGTCATCAATATTCTCTACCATTTTTTCGTCTTCCATCCATTTTAGTATCTCCTCTTGACTTTGTGGAGTTGGTTTCTTCAATAGCTTAAAAACACTTCGGAAATCGAGAATGTCAAGTATATCGGCAGAAGATTTGAGTGTGCTTGCATGAAGCTCTTCATAATGGGGAGTTTTGCTATTTAGCATTAAAGCTCCTATTTCTTGTCTTGATGCTTGACGTGTCGTTCCCCCACTTCGTATATATGAATCTTCTATGGATTTTCCATTTATAGAAACAGGCTTAACAGCACTTTCTTTAATATACACAAATAAAAGAGGTGTTCCCTTGTATTCTTGAACAGAATGATCTATACTAATAACTGGAAATATGGAGTCTCTACACAAACTACTTAATTTTTGCATTATCAACTCAGCTTGCTCTTGCGTTACCCCTACTAATTTTCCGCTATTGTCTTCCACTCCAAAAACAAGAAACCCTCCTCCGGGATGATTGGCAAACGCGGATAGATGTCTACATAGCTTTTTATTATTGGGGGAAAGTTCTTCTTTCCAATCCAGTTCATTTATTTCCTGAGGAATAGGAATCAATGAGTGTTCAAGATATTCAACTGCCTTTTCAATCCAATTTTTTATCATGTCGTTTTCCTAATTAAGCAATATATTGTTGATATTCAGCCATTTGCATTTTATATTCTTTACAGAGTTAAGCAAAAATATTTATACCTACTGCAAAGATAATCAATTCAATAGATTTATTAACTCTTTCTTCATCTCATCGTCAATGGTTCTATATCGGGCAAAAGCTTTGCTTCCTTCTTTGTGTCCACTCAAAGCTCCGACAAGATTCGGATCCTTTAATTTTTTATAGATATTCCCGATAAAGCTACGCCTTGCCATATGTGAAGAAGCAACTTCATAAAGCGGTCTCTGGGTACAAATATAGCCTGTTAATCGTTTGATTATCAGGCTATATTGTTTCTCCGGGTAGACAAAGGGTATAAAAAAACAACACAACCCTACCTTTTTTACAACCGGAATAGATCGGCAGGATTCATACTCAGGAACTGCTCAAAAGGAATGCCATCTGTTCCGACCGTATAAAGTCCTCGAGGGTGGAATTCATCATTAAATAAAGACATACCTAAATTTGTGCTATCTTTTCCTCAGATATCCGACTGTTAATCTCCTGCAATATAGAGCGTTCGAACATAATCATAAAATTATTAGGCGAAGATAATAAAATAATTATCGATATGTAATTAATCTAATAGATTTATTAAATGCTCATTCCGAAGCTTGTTGCTTCGCACCAACTCTTAGTTCTTCACTCTATCCCCGTAGGCAACGCTTCGCTCGCCGTACAGCTATGGAAGTTTTACCCCTTTGGGTCTCTTAACTTTTATCTTTTAGTTTTTAACTACGAGTTTACTCGTTTGTCGCTTTGCGCCAACTCTTAGTTCTTCACTCTATCTCCGTAGGCAACGCTTCGCTCGCCGTACGGCTATGGAATTTTTACCCTTTGGGTAACTTAACTTTTATCTTTTAGTTTTTAGTTTTTAACTTGTGAAACACAAAGCTTCACTTAGGGGCTTCTCTCTACTAAGAGACCCCTGCTCTCTCTTAGTAGATAGGCGAGGCGTCTCTACTAAGAAAGGCGGGGTGCTTTAAGTATAAAGACGAGACCGTTCTACTAAGAGCGACATCGGGTATCTACTAAGAAGCAGCTCGCCTATCTACTAACAAAGGCGAGGGGTATCTACTAAGAGCGACAAGGGGTATGTAGTAATAACCTGCTCGCCCATCTATTAAGAGCGATGAGGGTGTTCTACTGAGAGCGGCGAAGTGCTTTGCAAGAGAGATAGAGCCGTCCATTTGTCCAGTCGCTAACTTTTACGTTCCTCTCCGAGAGTTAAGAGATTACAGATAGTTGCTTATCTAGGGTAGTTTGCTTACACTCTTGCCTCTTCTCTTAAATGACGCAAAGGGTCGATAATATCAAAATAATAGAAAAAAGAGAAGTCTTGTAAAAATAAGTAAGCAGAGAAAATGTCGAGAATTTGGGTGAAATAGAAAAAGTAAAGGCAATCATTGCGCTACGAACACCATACGATAAGCCGTTAAAGTTGATGTGGTCTTGATTTTTATAAGGAGGAGAAAAACCTGCCTTGACATTTTTTCTTTATTGCTCAGCTAGTTACAAAGAGTAAAGGGTAGAAAAAACAAAACTACCTGCAAGAGTAAACAATTGAATAAAGAATGTATTTCTATATCTAAAAGTAAAAAACACCACCAATAGCAATATTTTTTTTAGTTTTTACTTGTTTTATAAATTTAATTACTTACCTTTGCACTCGCTTTAAGCATCAAAGTTGATTCGCTAGCTCAGCAGGTAGAGCACATCCCTTTTAAGGATGGGGTCCTGGGTTCGAGCCCCAGGCGGATCACTTAAACAAAAACCCTCAACTCTTACGAGTTGAGGGTTTTTGTTTTTTATAATCTACACTATCCTATTCGTTATCTTGCTCTGCTTCGTATTCCTTAAGAAGTTTATCTTGCACATCAGATGGAACTAACTCATAAGAAGAGAATTTCATCGTGAAAGAAGCGCGTCCTCCCGAAATAGAACTTAAAGATGTCGAGTAGTTACTCATTTCTTTCAAAGGTACTTTAGCCAAAAGCTTTTCGTAACCTTTCTCCGACGACATACCCATAATCATAGCTCTACGACCCTGCAAATCGCCCATCACGTCGCCCATATATTCGGCAGGAAGAGAAACTTCTACGTCATAAACAGGTTCGAGAATTTTAGGGCCCGCATTCTTAAACGCCTCTGAGAAAGCATTACGGCCTGCAAGCATAAAAGAAATTTCGTTCGAATCAACCGGGTGCATCTTTCCGTCGTAAACAATAACTCTAACGTCGCGAGCGTAAGACCCCGTTAGCGGACCTTGCTCCATACGTCCCATTATACCTTTTAATATCGCTGGTAAAAACCGTGCATCAATAGCACCACCAACAATAGAGTTGACGAACACAAGTTTACCGCCCCACTCTAAAGGATATTCTTGCACATCACGAGCTTGAACCTTAAACTCTTGTCCGTTAAATTTATAAGTGTCGGGCATAGGCATTCCTTCTTGGTAAGGTTCTATTATAAGGTGAACCTCTCCGAACTGACCCGCTCCTCCCGATTGTTTCTTATGACGATAATCGGCTCGAGCCTGCTTGGTAATTGTTTCTCTATAAGGAATTTTAGGTTCGAAGAACTCGATTTGAAGTTTATCGTTGTTTTCAATTCTCCACTTAAGCGTTTTAAGGTGAAACTCTCCCTGCCCAGAAAGAATTGTTTGTCGCAACTCTTTAGACTGCTCTACCACCCACGTAGGATCTTCGGAGCGCATACGATGCAATATTTCCATAAGTTTTTCGGAGTCCGACTCGTTTACGGCTTTAATTGCACGGCGATATTTAGAATTTGGATATTTAATAAAGTCGAATTTATTGTCGACACCTTTACCGTTGAGCGTGTTGCCGGTGCTAACATCTTTAAGTTTTACGGTCGCTCCTATGTCTCCCGCTTGAAGTTCGGGAACCTCCATACGGTTTTGTCCTGCAACTACAAAAAGTTGAGCTATACGCTCTTTCGAGCCTCTGTCTTCATTAAGTAAATCGTCGCCCGCCTTAACAGTTCCAGACATAACCTTGAAATAAGAAACCCGACCGATATGTGGCTCTACCGTTGTTTTGAATATAAACAAGCTGGTTGGAGCTTTAGGGTCCACGGGTATATCTTTACCTTCAGTGTTTTGATAAGGAGGCATCTTCTCAACCGTAGGAACGTTGTTGCCCAGAAATTCCATCAAGCGGCGCACACCCATATCTTTTCCTGCCGACGCACAGATAACGGGAAACATTCCTCGGGCGATAAGACCCTTGCGAATACCCTCGCGCATCTCTTCTTCGGCAAGGCTACCCTGGTCGAAATATTTCTCCATAAGCCCTTCGTCGTTTTCGGCAGCAGCCTCAACTAATGCGTTGTGCAGGTCTTTAGCTTTCTCTAATTCCGACGCAGGAATATCTAATATCTCAGGCGCGCCCCCTTCGGGCTTCCATTGATACATTTTCATCTTAAGCACGTCTACCATCTGATAGAAGCCCTGTCCCGTTTGTACGGGATACTGAATCAACACAACCTTTCCACCATAAGTTTCCTTCAGCTGAGCCACCACTTTATCGTAGTCGGTATTATCTTTGTCGAGTTGATTTACAAGAAAGATAACCGGTTTATTTAGTTTCTCGGTGTATCGAAACATATTTATCGTACCTACCTCCACTCCATACTGTCCGTTAATAACCATCACGGCAGTATCCGTAACATTTAGAGCGGCAACCGCACCACCGGCAAAGTCGTCAGAGCCAGGGCAATCAACAAAGTTTAACTTTTTGTTGTTCCATTCCACACTTAGGAGAGTCGAAAATACAGAATAGCCGTACTCTTTTTCTACCGGGAAGTAGTCAGAAACCGTGTTCCCCGCATCTACGGTTCCTCTTCGCTTTATAACTCCACTCTCGAACAGCATCGCTTCTGCAAGAGTGGTTTTCCCAGAGCCAGAACTACCTATCAAAGATATGTTCTTAATTTCATTCGTTGGATATACCTTCATGATAAAATATTTTTAGGTTGAACAATAAAAATTTGATTTCGTGTTTTAAATGTTGCGCAAATTAGGGAAAAAGAAATTAAGTATCAACTTTTTAATTATGCTATACAACATACTTTTTATTTTCGTACGTACGTAAATTTATTTCCAGACGTGCGTAAATAATTTTTCAGACGTACGTAAATTTACTTACCTTTGTTCCCCGATTTATGGCAGGAATTTATATTCATATCCCGTTCTGTAGAACTCGTTGTGCGTATTGCGACTTCTTTTCGTCGACCGATATGGCAGGCCAAGACCGATACGTAAGCAACATCGTTTCGGAACTAATCCGCAGGAAAGATTACTTGGGAACGCAACCCGTAAACACCGTGTATTTTGGTGGCGGAACGCCTTCGCTTTTGTCGCCCAACAATTTGGAGACGATTTTCGATTGCATAAACAACAATTTTGAGGTTGATTGGATTAACGCCGAAACGTCGATAGAGGTCAATCCCGACGATATATCTTCGGAATACCTCGAGGGGATTAAACATTTGCCCGTGAACCGTATTAGTATGGGAGTGCAAAGTTTCGACGACGTGGAGCTGAAGTTTCTTAACAGACGGCATTCGGCCCGGTCGGCAATGGAGGCGGTAAAACTTTGTCGGCAATCGGGATATAATAATATAAGCATCGACCTTATGTATGGGCTGCCTAATCAGACGGTTGAGGGGTGGAAAAAGAATGTTCGTCGGGCAACGGAGTTAAACATTGAGCACGTATCGGCGTATCACCTTATATATGAAGAAGGGACGGCACTGTATAATATGCTTTCTCGTGGGTTGGTGACGGAAACGGACGAGGAGGTGAGCAATATTATGTTTGAGGCGTTGATTGATATGCTTGGCGAGGCGGGGTTTGAGCAGTATGAGATTTCTAATTTTGGGAAGTCGGGATTTTACTCTCGTCATAACTCGTCGTATTGGTCGGGCAGTCATTATTTAGGCGTTGGCGCATCGGCTCATTCTTACAACGGTGTTAGTCGGCAGTGGAATAGAGATGCGAATAATTATCTCGACTTTGCGCCCGAACTTGAGCTTATCGACGAGAAAACGGCATACAACGATTTTGTAATTACTCGCCTTCGCACGATGCGAGGCATCGACTTGGAGGAACTCGGGGATACGTTTGGCGATGAGCGTTTGCTTTATCTGCTGAAACAGGCCGAAAGGCATTTGCGCAATCAGACTTTAACGAAGGATAGTTTTCTGAGGTTAACAAGAAAGGGCATCTTCGTGTCGGACGGAATTATGAGCGACCTGATGTTGTAGCGCGCACTCTTCCTTAAAGTATATGTGTTGATATATAGGCGTTGTAATACCGCTCGTCTCCGGTTACTTCTGTGCCTAACCATTCGGGGCGTTCGAAGTCTTCGTCTTCCGACTCTAACTCGAGTTCGGCTATCACTAAGCCTTCGTGAACTCCGTGAAAGACGTCTACTTCGTAGGTATGCTTGCCTACCGATATGTAGTTGCGTTCTTTTTGTATCACCACTGGCTGAGCTATTTTTATCATCGCTTCGGCATCGGCAATTGGTATGGGATATTCAAATTCGAGACGCGAGAAGCCGTTCGCATTCGTTTCGCCTTTTATTGTTAGGAAGGCTTTTTCGCCTTTTATTCTTACTCTAACTGTTCGTTCGGGCTGCGTGGTTAGATATGCCTGCACTATGCGTTCTGTTTTCTCGACGAAGGGCATAAAGTCTCCTTCGACAAGAAATTTACGTTCGATTTCGATATTAGAATTTCCCATTACTTTATGGTAACCATTGTTGCTCCAAATCCGTATTCCTTAAAGGATGCGTCTTGCGTTGGATAGTTTTTATATTTTGTTTTCAGCTCGTTTAAGATTGCTGTTCTTAGCACTCCTTCTCCTTTGCCGTGTATGAAGACTATTTTTTGTCCTTTTTTATTTTTATTTTCTTCAATTGTTTCTCTAAACTTGCTTAGTTGATATTGCAGCATATCGGTGTTAGAAAGTCCGGCGGTAGTGTCTAAAAGTTGGTTTATGTGTAAGTCAATTTCTATTATGGCTGGCTTTTTATCTTTTTTAGCTTGAGGAATTATCTTGCGAGGCTTATCTACTGCAAGCTTTTGCGTCATTGCTTCTTTTAGTTCGGCTGCCGAGATTAGCAATTCTTTGGCGGGAACATCGTTGGTAACGATGGGGTATATCAGTGCCTCGTCTTCGAAGAAATCGTTCTCTCTGAAGCTGTGTAGTTTAAAGAACTTCAAAGCATCGATACGCAGTTCTACGCTGTAAGAGTTCTTGAGGCTGTATGGTTTATCCTTCTTGAAAGCTACTAATTGTATGCATAGTTTTTCTAATTCGCTTAGCTGCGATTTCGAAAACTCTTCTATAAATATTTGTGTGTTAGGCTCGATGAGTTCGGTGTGACGGCTTATCCAAGAATTGTTTTGGCGACTCATATAGTTAAAGAAGAGGAAATAATTGCTGTCGTTGATGAAGAATGTTTCGAAGTCGGTCTTCCCTAAGTTTTTTATATCTACGGGCAAGAATGCCAATGCTACGTTAAGTTTGTCGCCCCCCGAAACCTCTGTTATTTTTACTGGTTGTGCCGTTTCGTTATTTACTACAGGCTTAATATTTTCTGCTTTCGTCTCTTGATATGCTGGCTTAGATACTTTATTCGATGCATCGTCTACAACTACACATTCGCGTATGAGGACTGGCGTTTCAAATCCATCTTCTTCCTCTATTATAACTAAATCTTTACCTTGAAACCGACATACAATGCCTCCGCCTACCGAGTTTAAAAATCTAACCTTATCTCCTATTTTCATAAATCTAATCTTTGCTACAAAGTTAAACTATAAAAGCGAGAATCTGATTAATCGGAAATATTATTTGAGTTATTAAAAATGTTTTTACCTTTGCGAGCAATTAATAATTCTATTTGTTATGAAGGTTTTGTTTCGCTTAGTATTGCTTGTTTCTATCTCGTTGGTATCTTTTAATTTATCGGCACAAGATTATATTGTAACGTTTAACAACGACACTATCAAGTGTAAAATTATTGAGGATAACGAGAGTTTTATCCGTTTCAAAACTAACGACGCAGATAATTCGACGGTACAAAGTTTGAATAAGAAGAACATAATTTCTTACTTCAACGGCAGCCTTAAAGAAGGAACATACGGCAAAGAAGCTACAGCAAGGAAGGAAGTGTACGAACTGCCTGATGCTCCCCAAAAACAAACTGCCTTTTACTTTACTGCAGGCGGTGGCTACGTAAGACGCTTAGGTTCCGACTGGGACGGTATGACTAATACAGATAAAAAAATCCTTGACGGAATTAGAAACGGCTATGGCTTAGAGGTTGATGCGTATTGTTTCCCTGCTTTTTACGTTAACAATAGTTTGAATTGGGGTATATCTGCAAACTTTAAGTATATGCACTCGTCGGGCGAGGCAGAAGGAATAGACAAAACTTACAAAGATGTACAAAATTTATATTATATAGGTCCTGCATTATCTCTTAGATACGACACTAAACATTTTCTATTTACACTAACTGCCGGCTTAGGGGTTACCCTTTACGACACCGACTACAAAGGAATACTTAGAGACTACAAAATGTCTGCTACGATATTTAGCACTAACTTTGCTTTAGGCGTTGACTATAAAATCTCGCGCAACTTATCTTGCGGAGTTAAAGTATCTATGGCAGGCGGTAATGAAGACACATTCCAAGTTAACGGTATGACCGAAGAAAAAGAAAGTGCAAGAACTGTTTCGGGAATAATGGTTTCGGGAGTAATCGGGTTCAGAACTTTTTAATTATTTGGTAATTTCTTTTATCCAATCTACCATATCTTTAAGCACCTCTGGGCTGATAGTTTCTTCTATTTGCTGATACTCGGCTATAGCTCCTGTCTCGCAAGTCTGAAACAAGTGGTTTAATCGAGGGTAGCTTTTAGTTGTTATTTTATTATTGCCATTATCCCTAATCATTTCTATTAAAGCAAAATTATCTTTAACGTTTACCTGAAGATCTTTTTCTCCATTAAGAGCAAGCACAGCACAATGTATATCTTTGAAAGACTTGTAAGGCTCGAAAGTAATGGTAGTCATAATCTCGGGAGTGCGACAACGTTGTATTATGTTTTCTGCTTGCGCTTCCATAGAAGAACCTTTGAATAATTCGAGAGCTTTAGGCTTGAACTCTTCATCGTCGGCTATAGTAACTGCCAATTCCGACAACTTATCTAAAGTTTCTACATAAGGATTAATAAAATCGTCTGGTGCTCCTCCAGCTCGCAGCATATCTTTTTGTTGAGTACTCATTAATTCTCGACCGCTAACAGCAACTCCTGCCAAACTTATTATAAAAGAAGGATTTTCTTCGGCAGCCAAAACAAAGGCAATTCCACCTCCTAAGCTATGACCAATAATACCTATATTATTACTGTTTACGTCGTTTCTTGTTTTAATATAGTCGAGCGCAGCACGAGCATCTTCGGTAAAGTCTTGCACAGTTGCTGAAGCATAATTCCCTTCCGACTGTGCTATGCCTCTATCATCGTACCTCAGCACTGCAATACCGTTACGAGTTAGATAATCTGCAATAAGCAAAAAAGGTTTATGTTCGAATAGCTCTTCATTTCTGTCTTGAGGACCGCTACCCGAAACCATTATCACCGTAGGATAAACACCGTCTTTAATGGGACGAGTAAATGTACCAGCAAGAGTTATTCCAGCATTATTATTTTTGAAAGTAACATCTTCGCTGATATAAGGGAAGGGAGCTTTAGGTTCTTGAGGTCTCTTCCATTCAAAAGGTTTACGAGAAAGATTAAGCTCAAAGGTTTGTCCCATTTGAGTGAATGAGCCTTCGATTGTTTCGTCCTCTGGATTTAATACTCCTTTATAAACAAATCCCCAAGATGGTACTTCTAAATTTATATTGTTGTTTGAGAAAGATAAATTTTCTATATCGGCACTTACCCCTGCTTGGTCGATACTGAATAACTTGCCTGTATAAGAATCTTCTTTTTGTTGAAGTTCAAATACTAATCTCAGGTTGCTCGCTCCTATTTTAGCCAAGCCAAACCAATTTCCAGAAATACTTTGAGCTTGCGCTACAGTACAAATAGTAAGTAATAGTATTAGTAGTTTAACTTTTTTCATTTAGTTTCCTCTTGCTGTTATTTTTATTCCTGTTGCATTATCTAAACTATATACTTTGCCGTTGCTGTTAATCACATACTGAGTAGGAAAACGAGATGCCAAAGGGTTTTCTTCCGATGTTTTTAGCTTAGATGCTCCATTAATGCTTAAGAAGTCAACATTAGCAACGTTTCCTAATGTTATATTTACCTTTTTATTACCATCACGAACATAATCATATTTCCCAGTGATAGAACTAATATATTTTGTTTCTCTCAATTCGCTCGCAGGGATAGTCATTCTGATAATAAAATTGCCATTATCCTTAAAGTAGATACTGTTAACTGTAAATGTTTCACCTGAATAGTCATCATTTTCGGGATAAACAATTTCGCCGTAATAGTTTTTATACTTAAATTCGTAGTCATCTTCTTCGCAAGAAGTAAAGAAAGTAGTTGTAGCTACCAAAAGAGTTACAAATAAGAATATTCGTTTCATATTTTAAAGAGTTTAATTATTCAAAAAGCAAAAGTAATTAATATAGAATAAAGTTTGCTGTTTGGCTTAAACTTTAACACTCACTCACAATTAAACAATCGAAATACAACATAGTTATACGGTTTTGTTTGTGCATATAGACTTGAGAATCACTTGATTTTTTGATAATTTGTAACTACTTTTGCCGTATGGAAAAGAATTCAAAGATTTATGTAGCAGGGCATTTGGGTTTGGTAGGCTCTGCTTTGCTGAAAAATCTAAAAGGAAAAGGATATACAAACTTCATAACACGCTCATTTAATGAGTTAGATTTGTTAGATCAACCTGCTGTTTTCAAATTTTTTGAAGAAGAAAAGCCTGATTATGTCTTCTTAGCTGCCGCTAAGGTAGGAGGAATTGTAGCTAACAATACTTACCGAGGACAATTTATATATGAGAATTTACAGATACAGAATAATGTTATTCACGCCGCATACAAAAGCGGAGTGAAAAAGTTACTGTTTTTAGGTTCAACTTGTATTTACCCAAAGGAAGCTCCTCAGCCTATGCCTGAAGATTGCTTACTTACATCTCCGTTAGAATACACTAACGAACCTTATGCTATTGCTAAAATTGCAGGGATTAAGATGTGCGAAAGCTATAACATACAGTACGGCACTAACTATTTAGCTGTTATGCCCACAAATCTGTATGGTCCAAACGATAACTTCGACCTTGAGAAATCTCACGTATTACCAGCTATACTTCGCAAAGTGTATTTAGCAAATGCCCTAATGAAACAAGATTGGGACGCCATAACTGCCGATTTAAACAAACTACCAATAGAAGGAGTCTCAGGTAGCGATACTCGCGAAGCAATTCTTACAAAGTTATTGAAATATGGCGTAACAGAAGGAAGTGTTGAGATTTGGGGAACAGGAAAACCTTTACGTGAATTTCTTTGGAGCGAAGAGATGGCTGATGCTTGTGTTTATGTTATGGAGAACGTAAACTTCAGCGATTTGAAAAACGAATCGGGTGAAATTAAGAATACTCATATTAATATAGGTACGGGCAAAGAAGTATCTATTGCTGAGGTCGCACAAATTGTTGCCAATGTTATAGGCTACGAAGGTAAGTTCGTGTTCAACTCCGACAAACCCGACGGGACTATGAGAAAACTTACAGACCCAACCAAAATACATCAGTTAGGTTGGCATCATAAGATTGACATTAAAGAAGGAGTCGAAAGATTATATCGTTGGTACAATCTCGAAGAACATTAATTAGTATAATAAATAAAAGATAATAATTGAAGTATGAAAACTGCGTTAATAACAGGAATTACAGGACAAGACGGAGCTTACTTGTCGGAATATTTAATAAAAAAAGGATATGTGGTACACGGAATTAAAAGACGTGCATCTTTGTTTAACACCGACCGCATCGACCACTTATATCAAGACCCACAAGAAGAACAAAGAAATATGATTCTTCATTATGGAGATATGACCGACTCAATGAATCTTACTCGTATTATAGGAGAGGTTCAACCAGATGAAATCTACAACTTAGCAGCTCAAAGTCACGTAAAGGTAAGTTTCGACACTCCAGAATATACAGCAAACGTAGACGGCTTAGGAACTTTGCGTATACTTGAAGCTGTAAGACTACTTCAATTAACTTCTAAAACTCGTATATATCAAGCTTCAACTTCCGAACTTTATGGATTAGTGCAAGAAGTACCTCAAAAAGAAACAACTCCTTTCTATCCTCGTAGTCCGTATGCTGTAGCAAAGATGTATGCTTATTGGATTACTGTTAATTATCGCGAAGCTTATAATATGTTTGCTTGTAATGGTATATTGTTTAATCACGAATCTCCATTAAGAGGCGAAACTTTTGTAACTCGTAAAGTAACAAGAGCATTATCGCGCATAGCACTTGGCATTCAGAAAGATGTTTATATGGGTAACCTATCAAGTAAACGCGATTGGGGACACGCTAAAGATTATGTTAAAGCGATGTACCTTATTCTTCAACAAGAAACTCCAGATGACTATGTTATTGCAACTGGAGTAACAACAACAATTAGAGATTTTATTATCAAAGCTTTCAAAGAGATTGGTATTGTTGTTGACTTTAAAGGCGAAGGGGTAAACGAAATAGGAGAGATTACTGCCATAGATGAATCTGTATTCGTAAGCAAAGTTGGCAAAGAGTACTTAGAAGCTATTTCTAAACGAATAGGAGAAGCAGTTGTGAAAGTAGACCCTAAATATTTCCGTCCTACCGAAGTTGAATTACTTATAGGAGATGCTACTAAAGCGAGAACTAAATTAAGCTGGGAACCTAAATATACGTTAGATACTCTTATTGAAGATATGATGAATAACGATGTTAAGGAGATGAAGAAAGAAGCTTATCTAAAAGATGGTGGTTACAGAATAATGAATTATTTCGAATAAATCTATTTTCTGTTTTAGTATATAAATGTTTGGCATTGATTAAAAATGTCAAACATTTTTTTGTTTTGTCCTATATTGATACTTGTTATTTCCCGACCTTTGTGCCTCTAAATTAAATCATAATGAAAAAAATATTTTTAATAGTATCTGTGTTGCTTCTTGCAATAAACTCATCGAATGGAAGTGTTGTTATAAACAATACTCAAGACACAATAATGTCTCACGCTCTTAACGAAGTTATTATTTCTTCGTCTACAAAAGAGACTAATGATATTAAAACTATGCCTGGCTCGGTGTCTATTCTAACTCCTAACTTAATAGAAGGACGAAAGATTGTAAATGTAAAAGATTTAAGCACCGTTGTTCCTAACTTCTTTATCCCTGATTATGGTTCTAAACTTTCTGTTCCTATATATATTAGAGGTATAGGCGAGAGAACAACTGGGCAGTCGGCAGGTATGTATGTCGATAATGCTCCTTACCTTAACAAGTCTTTGTATGATTTCGACTTTATGAATATCTCTCAGATTGAAGTATTGAGAGGACCTCAAGGAACTTTATACGGACGAAATGCTATGAGCGGTATAATCAATATAAAAACATACTCTCCGCTTCATTCTCAATTTAAGAAGGTTTCTCTTACGGCTGGCAACTACGGATTGTTTAGAGCTAAAGCATCTATAAGCGAATTACTGACCGAAGATTTAGGTTTACTTGTAAGTGGCTATTACGATGGCAACGATGGTTATTTCAAAAATCAATATACAAATAGCAGAGCCGACAAACTAAGATCGGCAGGCGCAAACTTACGTTTAGATTGGAAAATTAATAATAATTGGCTTGCAGAACTAAAAGCTAATTATGATTATGCCGAACAAGGAGCTTTCCCTTATGGAGTTTACAACAATGGTAACATATCAAAGCCAAACTACGATTACTCTGGCGAATACTATAGGAATGTTGCTGGTAGTAGTTTTAATTTACAATACGAGAATGACAATGTACTTTTTAACTCAAACACAGGCTTTCAATACTTCGACGATAATATGAATATGGACATAGACAATAGTATTCGCGATATGTTCAGACTAAATCAATTACAAGACGAACAATCGTGGACACAGGAGTTTACCATAAAGTCTAACAACGATAACAATTACAAATGGTCGTTCGGTGTTTTTGGTTTTCACAACAACTTAAACACCAATGTAAATACAACTATGGGGAGTGCTATGGTAAATACTATTCAATCTGGATTTACTAATATGTACGAAAACAGTGCAGGCATTAACCCAAACAGAAGACCTCCCCTACTAACAATTCTTGATTCGGAGATTCCTATTCCAAGTCAATTCAAGACTCCATCTTACGGAGGAGCTATTTTCCATCAATCTACTTACAATAATCTTTTAGTTGAAGGACTATCTATTACTGCTGGCATTCGTTTAGATTACGAAAAGACAGAACTTGAGTATGACACTAAAACTGCAATGAATATGAATGTAAAGAAAGACCTTCAGATAGGTAATATGCCTCCTATGGTTGTAGAGTCTGACAGCACATTATCTGTAGCACTACAAGGAAAAAACAAGATGTCTTTCACCGAAGTTCTACCTAAAATAGCATTAAAATATGAGTTTGATGAAAAACATTATGTTTATGCTACTCTATCTAATGGATACAAAACAGGTGGACACAATATTCAATCTTTTGCCGATATAGCTCGCGATGCTTTAGAAGCTAAGTCTAACAGAGGAACAGAACCTACTCACGATGAAATTATTGATATGATTTCCTTCAAACCTGAGTATTCGTGGAACTACGAAATAGGATTTAAGGGAGAGGTAATCAAAGATATTCTTTTTGCAGAAGTTGCCGGATATTATATAGATGTAAAAGATATTCAGATAACTGATTTTGTAGAAAGCGGACAAGGTAGAATACTTAAGAACGCAGGAAAAGCAAAGAGTTTAGGTATAGATTTATCTTTATCGGTATTTGCAACCAAAGAATTAAGTTTTACAGCAAATTACGGATTCACTAAAGCAACATTTAAGGATTATTACGCAACAGAGAAAAACGAAAATGGAGAGAATATAAAGATAGATTATTCAGGGAATTACATTCCTTTTGCTCCCCAAAACACCCTCTCGCTAAGTGCTGTGTATAATAAAATCTATAAGAATAAGTTTATCGACCGTTTGAATGCTCAAATACAATACAACGGTGTAGGCAAGATATACTGGACAGAAGCAAACGATGTTAATCAAAACTTCTATGGATTAGTAAACCTAAGAGCGGGCATAAACAAAGGCATAGTAGGAATAAACCTTTGGGCAAATAATCTTTTCAATACAGATTATACCGCTTTCTACTTCGAGAGCTTAGGTCAGAAGTTAGCACAAAAAGGGAAACCGCTTACTTTCGGTATTGATATTAACTTATCGTTTTAACAGTATTCCCTTCCTTGTCGACAGTTCCGACTTGTCGCCCGGGATTACCAACAATTAAGGAGTAAGGAGCTACGTCTTTTGTTACTACAGCTCCTGCTCCTATCATAGCATATTCGCCGATAGTTACTCCACATACTATTGTTGCGTTAGCACCTATACTCGCACCTCGCTTAACTACTGTAGCTTTGAACTCATCTTTACGTTCTATGAAACTTCGAGGATTAATAACGTTAGTAAACACGCAACTCGGACCTAAAAACACATCATCTTCACAAATAACTCCTGTGTACACCGATACATTGTTTTGTATTTTTACGTTATTCCCTATTTTAACCTTAGGAGATATTACTACATTCTGACCAATATTACAATTATCGCCGATAATAGCATCTTTCATAATATGAGAGAAATGCCATATCTTAGTATTGTTTCCTATAATAGCTCCTTCGTCTATTACGGCGGAAGAATGAGACATATAGTTATTCATAAGTAGCAATCTTTTCTATGATATAAAATAATTGTTCGCTTTCTAACTCGGTATGGATTGGGATCGACAAAACAGAGTCGCACAAAGTTTCTGCCACTGTAAGCTCCCCTCCTAATCTTACAATATCCTTAAAAGCAGGTTGTTTATGTAGAGGCAGAGGATAGTAAATCATTGTAGGAATGTTATACTTAGCAAGATGAGCTTGTAGTTCGTCTCTTTTACCGTCTTTTATTTTTAATGTATATTGATGGTAAACGTGAGTGCTATTTTCCATATTAAATGGAACTTCTATAATATCTGTAAGTAACCTTAATCCTGTATTGTAAGAATGAGCAGCCTTTTGTCTTTTCTCAATATAGTTATTAAGATAAGGAAGTTTAGTTTTTAGTATCGCAGCCTGAAGGGTATCTAATCGGGAGTTACAACCAATTACCTGATGAATGTATTTCTTTGCTTGTCCATGCGAAGCTATCATTTTAAGAGAAGCGGCAAGTTCTTCGTTATTAGTAAGTATTGCTCCTCCATCGCCATAACAACCTAAGTTCTTCGAAGGGAAAAAAGACAATGTTCCTATATCTCCCATAGTGCCTGCTTGTGCTTTTGTTCCATCAGAAAAAGTATAAACAGAACCAATGCTCTGAGCATTATCTTCAATAACACGCAAATTATATTTTTCTGCAATATCTAATACAGGTTCCATATCTACACATTGACCGAAAAGGTGTACAACTATAATTGCTTTCGTTTTAGGAGAGATAGCTTCTTCTATCTTATTCGTATCAATGTTAAAGGAAAGAGGACTAACATCTACTAACACAGGAGTTAAACGCAACAAACCTATCACTTCGGCAGTAGCGGCATAAGTGAAGGCTGGAACTATAACTTCGTCGCCTGGCAGTAAGTTCAACGACATTAAAGCTATCTGAAGAGCATCAGTACCGTTAGCACAAGGAATAGCAAACTTAGCTCCCGTAAAGGTCGCCAACTCATCGGCAAACTCTTTTACTGCACCACCATTGATATACTGTCCGGATTGAACAACGCCTATAATAGCCTCGTCCATTTCTTTCTTTATGTTTTCGTATTGAGTGGTTAAGTCCACCATCTGAATCTTTTTCATTTGCGTATCTCTGTTAGTTCTATTATCTCCATATTTTTAATCTCGGCACCGTCAATGTCAAATCTAACAATAGTTCGTACCTGATGAAAACCATACTTACCCGCTGCACCCGGATTAACTGTTAGCATATCGAAACGCTTGTCGTACATTATCTTCAAGATATGAGAATGTCCGCAGACAAACAGTTTCGGAGCCTTTTCGTATAAGTCTTTCAAAACACCAAGAGCATACTTTCCTGGATAACCTCCTATATGAATCATATAAACTTCTACATCTTCAACAGTAAATCGGAGTTTTTCAGGACAATACTTCCTCATTTCGTGACTGTCTATATTACCATAAACGGCTCTTACCGGCTTAATATTATTCAACTTCCTAAGAAGTTCTTCGCTCCCTATGTCTCCGGCGTGCCATATCTCGTCGCATTCAGAAAAATATTGTACATATCTTTCGTCCCAATAAGCGTGAGTATCTGATAATAACCCTATTCTTGTCATCGTTGTTTTATTTGCAAATGTAATAAAAACATACTAAGTACACGACAAAAAGCTTAAATCACTTTAGCCACAATGAAGTATTTTTGTTGTATTTTGCTCCTAAAAATGCAAAGCTTCACTTAGGGTCTTCTCTCTACTAAGAGACACCTGCTCTCTCTTAGTAGATAGGCGAGGTCTCTCTACTAAGAACGGCGGGGTCGTTCTACTAAGAGAGATTAGGCGGTTCTATAAAGATAGGCAAGGGGTATCTACTAAGAAGCAACTCCCCTCTCTACTAAGAGAGAGAAGGGGTATCTAGTAAGAAGCAGCTCGCCTATCTAGTAACAACGACAAGGGGTATCTAGTAACGTCTTTTCCTCTTACTTAGATTGTTTTATTTTACAGCAATAAAAGAATATTTACTACCTTTGCCTATCTAATTTCAATCCAACTTATGAATGGGCTGACTATCCTTTTAGTAATCGTTATATACTTTGCTTGTCTTGTACTGATTTCTTATCTCGTAGGAAAGAAACATACAGAGAATGCAGCCTTCTTTCTTGGGAATAGAAAATCTCCATGGTTTGCTGTTGCTTTAGGAATGTTAGGAGCTTCAATATCGGGAGTTACTTTTGTTTCCGTACCGGGAATGGTTCGTGGGTTCGATATGACTTATATGCAAATGGTGCTGGGCTTTCTTGCCGGCTATGCTGTAATCACCTTTGTGTTACTACCTATATACTACAAACTGAATGTAACAAGTATTTATACTTATCTTGAGAAAAGAATTGGCAAAAACTCTTACAAAACAGGAGCCGCATTCTTTCTATTATCTCGAACTATATTGGCTGCCGTAAGGCTTTATCTTGCTGTGCTTATCTTGCAGACTTATGTTTTCGATGCGATGGGAGTCCCTTTTGTGGTAACTGCAACAGGTTTCTTATTTATGATATGGCTTTATACGCACAAAAGTGGAGTGAAAGCGTTGGTGTGGACAGATATTCTCCAAACTTTAGTTCTACTAACTGCTTTGGTTATTATATTTTATCAAGTAAGTAAAGGTTTAAACTTAGATTTTTCGGGAATTGTAAATACAATAAAGGAGAGTTCGCATTCGCGTATTTTTGTTTTCGATGACTGGTATTCGCGACAAAACTTCTTCAAACAATTTATTAGCGGCTGCTTCGTAACTATTGCAATGACTGGCATAGACCAAGAGATGATGCAGAAAAATCTTTCTTGTAGAAATCTTAAAGATGCACAAAAGAATATGTTTACTCTTAGCTTATTCTTTATCCCTGTAAACTTCTTATTTCTTTGTTTGGGAATATTATTGCTGAATTATGCTTCTGCTAATGGTATTGTTTTGCCCGAACTTTCCGACGATATACTTCCTAAGTTAGTCGCTGATGGATATTTTGGCAATATTGCTATTTTGTTATTTATTGTTGGCATTATTGCTGTAACTTTTGCAAGTGCCGACTCGGCATTAACCGGGCTTACAACTTCTATTTCTGTTGACTTACTAAACGTAAACAAGTATAAAGAAGATAAAGCAAAGAAGATACGACTTGCGGTTCACTTATCTGTATCACTTGCATTTATTGTTATTATGGTAATCTTTAAGGCAATCAACAACACCAGTGTTATTGATGCAATTTATACTATTGCCTCATACACTTACGGACCATTGCTAGGACTGTTTGCTTTTGGCATTTTATTTAAACGACAAACCAACGATAAGTACGTGCCTTACATCTGTATACTTGCTCCTATCATTTGTTTCGGACTTAACAAGATACTTATAGCAAGCTTTAACTATCAATTAGGTTACGAACTGCTTATTGTTAATGCTGCCTTAGTATTAGCTGGACTATTATTGTTTTCGAAGAAAAGTTTAACCTCATTTCACCATCTTTAACTATCTGTATTTTCATACAAACTTCGCATTTCAGACCATACAAAGACTTATTTCAGAAACTCAGTGCAACTCAAAAATAACTCGGTGTTATTTTTGAAAATCTCATTGAGTTTCATCTTTAAACTCGGTGTTATTTCGGACAAAACTCACTGTAATTTCTTTAGAATACAGAACAAAAAAACCACCAAGAACTATCTCTTGGTGGTAATATACTCTGTGCTTACACAAAGATACAAAATAAAAAGGCGTTTGTCAAGCGATGATTAACATTCATTAGTATTGCTACAAATGAAACGTTTTGTTTAGTGCTACACGGTATATCCAAGTTGAATAACTACTTTCATTTCTAAATTTAGGATAAGCTTGCCAAAGATTCAATACAACATCTTGATATAGATCTTCAATTGGCGATTGTTCGGAAATATAGAAAGAACACACCTTGTATATAATCTTTTCGTGCTCTTTAACTATGGCTATAAATTCTTGTTCTTGTTTCTTTAGCTTATATTTGTCCATTGCATTAACTTTGTTTTACCATATTAGTCGCAAAGGTTTGTAAAAAATGACAATTATGAGTAAAAAAACACTGAATTTCATTCTTTCAATATGTAAACAAGTGTTTATCGTATAACTTTTGGGAAAGAGTATAGTTTGTTATTATTACTTATCTTCTGCATTTACACAACGAAATAAAACAGAATAATCCGCTATTCAATGGATTCCAAATTTGGAGGTAATGTTTGGCTACGATTTGGATATGTTTTGCTCCGACTTAGTAATGTTTGCGCAGTTATTCTTATTTTATTCAACTAAGTGCACAAAAATTACTATATTTGTTCGGTAATTATGTGTGGAATATGGAAGAATTAGAACAATTAGGCATAATATCGGTTAACTATGCGGTATTACGTTCACTGTTTGTAGATTATCATTCCTCCCGAAAAAGGAAGCATTACAAATCTTATTAAACTTCTTAGAATCATTATGGAAACGATTTTGGATATATTATTATCCCTTTCTGCCGAAAACGAAGTGGTGGAATTTAAGCAAGCACGAAAGCAATTCGACAAAGATGATTTAGGTCGGTATTTTTCTGCATTAGCCAATGAAGCTAACTTAAAAGGGGTAAGGCGTGCGTGGTTCGTTTGTGGAGTAAGAAACGATAAAAGTATTGTAGGTACCAGTATTAGCGACAAACAAATTAACGAATACAAAGCCGAAGTAGGCAATAACACCTCGCCTCGCTGTAGTTTTATCGATGTACATAAGGTTCTGAAACAAGATAAACTTGTATTGTTATTTGAAATTCCCGCTACGCCTCAAGGACAACCTATGCATTGGAAAGGGCACTGTTATGGACGTGATGGTGAAAGTTTAGTAGCGTTGAGTGAAATGGAATACGACAGGATTAAGTCTCAAACAAAAAAGCACGATTGGAGTAAGGGGATAATCGAATCAGCGAGCATAGATGATTTGTCACCAGAAGCGATTCAGTTTGCTCGCATTCAATATAAAGAGAAGAATCCAAAGCTTAAAGACGAGATTGACAATTGGGACGACATTGTTTTTCTAAATAAAGCCAAAATTACAATAAAGGGAAAGATCACCAATACTGCTATATTGCTGTTGGGAAAGCCCGAGTCAGAGCATTTTATCAGTCCAGCTGTGGCGAGAGTTACCTGGATATTGAAAGATAAGGATAATCTAGAAAAAGATTATGAGCATTTCTATAACCCACTAATTATGGCAGTAAAGCAAGCCAGTTCAAAAATTCGGAACCTGAAATATCGTTATATAAAATCAGACACATTATTTCCTGATGAGGTAGATCAGTACGATCCCTATATAATTCGAGAGGCTTTGCACAACTGTATCGCCCACCAAGATTATTCGCTGGGAGGAAAAATTATTGTAGTAGAAAACGAAGACGGTTATTTGACTTTTACCAACTCGGGGAGTTTTATTCCCAAAAGTGTAGAAGAGGTGGTAATGAGCGACTCGCCAGAACCACAATATAGGAATGCCTTTTTGGTTGCTGCTATGGTAAATCTCAATATGATTGACACCATAGGAAGTGGGATCAAAAAAATGTATAACATTCAACGATATAAATTCTTTCCTCTTCCCGAATACGATTTATCCGAAAACAAAGTGAAGGTGTCAATTACAGGGAAAGTAGTTAATCTAGATTATGCTCGCAAAATTGCCCAAATACCAAACCTATCGCTTGGAGATATTATTTTGCTGGATAAAGTAGCTAAACAAAAGCCGTTATCTACTCAAGAGGCTAAAATATTAAGGACAAAACACCTTATAGAAGGACGGAAACCAAACTTTCATATTTCTTCTGATGTTGCTTCCATTACTGGAGAAAAGTCTGAATACATGAAGCAAAGAGGGATAGATGATAGTTATTGTCAAAAGATGATTTTAGACTATTTGAATACATTTAAGAAGGGTTTTCGAAAAGATTTCGAGAATCTACTTTTAGATAAGTTACCGGATATTTTAGACGAAAGCCAAAAGAAAAACAAAATAAAAAACAATTTGCAGTCACTTAGAAGAGCCGGGGAAATTGTGGTTTTGAAACAAGAATGGAGTTTGTCTAAAAAGAGATTACTTTAGACGATTTTAGACGTATCTTTAGACGGAATTTAGACAAAGCGGCACGTTATAATGTTTATTATCAAACAATTAAGCGGTGTATTCGTCTAAAATAAAATAGTTATTAGACGAGGCTTAAACGATGACAAAGCAAAATTTATGTTACTCCAAATTCTTTTTGTTTACTCCATACTTTTCTTCGCAATGCTTGTCGCCTAATGGTTCGACGTGCACTACTATATCGTAAACATTTTCTATAGAGCTTTTAATACTTTCTTCTACTGCCTGTGCTATGTGGTGAGCTTCTGTTAAAGATAGATGCCCATCGGCTTCTATATCGAGAACAATGTTGTACATATTGCCTATTTGTCGGGAGCGAATACGGTGCGGATTACTTGCTCCAGGAACTTTTTCTACTGCATCAATTATTTTATTATAGATAGATACATCCGAAACTCCGTCCATTAACACAATGTTGGCATCTTTGAATATTCCAATGGAAGAATACATTATATATAAACTAATAAGAAGCGCAACTATTGGGTCGAGTACAGGAAGATTAAACACAAAGGTTGAGGCTAATCCGACTAAAACACCAACTGAAATAATCACATCATTGCGCATATTTATAGCGTTAGCTTTCAGCATTGAAGAGTTTGTTCTCTTTCCTTGTTGGAATTGATAAAGCGATAATAGTAATTTTCCTACAATAGAGATAAGTGTTGCCCATATAGCTATGGTTGTAGGTAGCTCAACTTCAGTAGGATTAAAAATTCTTTCAATAGATGCAATAAACATCTGTCCGCCCATAAAAAGGATTACAAAAGAGAGAATGGTTGTTGCCATACTTTCTGCCTTCTCTTGTCCGTAAGCATATTTAGAATTTGGAGGACGACTTATAATAGGTGTGGTTATTAAAATAATTAAGGACGTAACAACATCGGATGCCGAATCCAATCCGTCACTTAACACAGCCAAACTTCCTGAAATTATGCCTATAACTATCTTTAATATTGATAAGAAAGCATTTCCCAGCACACTAATCCAGGAAGTTCGGAGCATTATTTTGGTTCTGTCCATTTACTGTTTAATAAGATACTCAGCAATTTGAACAGCGTTTAGTGCTGCACCTTTTTTAATTTGGTCGCCAACACACCAGAAAGACAACCCTTTAGGGTTAGATATGTCTTTGCGGATACGACCAACAAATACAGGATCTTTTGTAGCCACAAACAAAGGCATAGGATATACTTTGTTTTGAGGATCGTCTTCAACAATAATTCCATCTCCTTTAGCGAAAGCTTCGCGAGCGGCCTCAACAGATATTGGTTGTTCTGTTTCTAACCAAATAGCTTCTGAGTGAGCTCTTAATGCAGGAACACGAACACACATTGCGCTTACTTCAATATCTGTATGCATTATCTTTTGAGTTTCATAATACATCTTCATTTCCTCTTTTGTATAACCGTTTTCTGTAAACACATCAACTTGAGGAATTAAATTGTAAGCTAATTGGTAAGCAAACTTCTCAACAGTTGGCTCTTCTCCTTTTGAGATTTGAGTATATTGGTTTGCTAATTCGTCCATTGCCGCTGCTCCTGCGCCAGAAGCTGCTTGATAAGTAGCTACGTGCACGCGTTTTATATGAGAAAGCTTTTCGATAGGTTTCAACGCTACCACCATTTGAATGGTTGTACAATTAGGATTGGCAATAATTCCACGAGGACGATTGTTTGCATCTTCAGCATTTACTTCAGGAACTACTAACGGAACATCATTGTCCATACGGAAAGCACTCGAATTATCAATCATAATTGTTCCGTATTTAGTAATAGTTTCTGCAAACTCTTTAGAAGTGCCTGCTCCTGCTGATGTGAAAGCAATGTCAATTCCCTTGAAATCATCGTTGTGTTTTAATTCTTTCACAGTAATCTGTTTACCCTTATATTCGTAAACACTTCCTGCACTTCGAGATGACCCGAAAAGAACTAACTCATCTAATGGGAAATTTCTTTCCTCTAATACGCGAAGGAACTCTTGTCCTACCGCACCGCTAACTCCAACAATAGCTACTTTCATTTGCTTTTGTAAAAAATAATGTAATAAAATCGGTTTTCTAAAAATAAACCCTATTTTTGCAGCGTAAAACTATCTACTAAGCAACAGGGTTGTTGTTTTCAACCGGCAAAATTAGTAAATTGTATAACTAAAACACCATAATTATGAAAAAAAGTTTATTATTGGGCTTCGTTTTGCAAATAACGATAGCAGTTTACCCTCAATTTAAAGACAACTTTGACGATGGCCTGTTCCATTCTTCTATGCGAACAGTTAACTGGAATGGTGACATTTCAGACTTTATAGTTAACGACTATGGTCAATTGCAGCTCGATTCCGATGTAGAAAACTCTCCTGTACAACTAAGAACTGTATCTAAATCTACAAAAAATACTTCGTGGAGTTTTTTTATGGAGTTGGAGTTTACCCCTTCGTCGTCGAACTATGCAAGGGTTTATTTAATGAGCGAACAAGAAGATTTGCTCGATAAGCCTAACGGTTACTTTATCAGGTTAGGACATACCGACAAAAACATTTGTCTGATGCAATCTCAATCAGATAAAAACAATAAGACATTAATAAAAGGAGAGAAAAACAGATTAAATGTAGCGTATTATATAGGTATAGACATAAAGGCAACCCTCGACAATGCGGGAAACTTTAATTTATACTCTAAGTTTTATGACGAAGATGAGTATGTTTTAGAGGGAAGTTGTGTATTAACCGATATTTATCCGTCTAATTATTTTGGCATTATATGTAATTTTACCAAAACACGCAGTCAAGCATTCTTTTTTGATAACTTTGTAGTAAAAGAATTAAGCGAAGAAGACACTCCTAAACCAGAAGAACCCGACAAGTCTTTGACTAATTTTGGAGATCTTTTATTTAGTGAAATTATGGCAAATCCACCTAATGGAACCTCTGAATATGTTGAACTATATAACAACACAAAAGACATTATAAATCTCAAGAACTATTTGTTTTACTATGGAACCAAAGCATACTTATTACCCGACGAATATATTCTGCCTAACAGTTATTTTGTATTGAGCAAAGAATCAATGACAAGTTTCCCTACATTGGCTAACGCTGGAAAACTATTGATGCTAACAACTCAAAAGGGAGATTTAATTTCTTGGTTTGAATACTCCGATTATATGTACAATGATACAGAAAAGAAAAAAGGAGGCTGGTCATTAGAGTGTAAAGATTTGTCGAATATGTCGAATGTATCAGACAACTGGTCGGCGAGTATCACACAAGGCGGTACTCCGGGTAAAGATAATTCAATAAAGTGCGATAATCCTGATAACTATCCTTTAGAACTTACGTCGGTATTACCTCAAGGAGATGCAACTTATTTATTAGAGTTTTCCAAACCAATCAATCCAGAAACTATCACAACAAAAACGTCTTACTCTTTAGACAATTCGGAATATAGTATAACTAATATAGAAAGCAACTACCCTCAATCTACTGAAGCTCTAATTCAATTAAATAAAGAATTACCCGAAGATGTATGGATTACATTATCTTTAAACGGAATAAAAGATTTATCTGGAGCTTCTTTTAATATTAATAATTCTACTAAGTTAGGTTATGCTTCACAAGCTGACGAAAAAGATATTCTTATAAATGAAATTCTTTTTAATCCTCCTGCTGATTGTGACGAATACATAGAACTAATAAATAACTCACAAAAGAATATCGACTTAAGGTTTTTGAGCATTACAAACCGAAAACCTTCTGATAATTCTTTTAATAAAACATATCCCTTATGCAAATTACCTTTTGTGCTTAAGCCTAAAGAATATGCAGTAATTACTAAATCTAAACAGATATTGAAAACCTTCTATAATTGCGACGAAAAGGCTCTTTTTGCTGAGCCAGCAAGTATGCCCTCTTTGTCGAATGTTAGCGGCTGTGTTGTTGTTCTGAATAACACAGATGATATTGTTGATGAGTTTTATTACAATCAATCTCTACATTCGTCGGGGGTATCTAACAAAAAAGGCGTAGCTTTAGAGAGATTAAGTTTAGATATTGAAACTAATGAGCCAAGCAACTGGACGTCGGCTTCAAGTTTGTCGGGTTATGGAACTCCAGGATACAGAAATTCTCAATTAGCTGGAATAGAAATTACAAAATCATCAAACAACAAATTCACTCTTGAGTATCCCGACTTTGAGGGAGGCGAATATACATTTCATTATAATTTAGACAAACCTAACTATAACTGTCGAATTGTATTGTTTGACATAGCTGGGCGTATGGTTTCTTCTATCGTCAACAATGAAACTTTAGGAGTCAGCGGCACAATAATCTGGCGAAACAATCAGCAGTTAGTTGAAGGTGTTTACATCTGTTTTATTGAGATATTCGACAAAGAGGGTCATAAAGATGTTTTTAAGATTCCTATGGTTATCGGACATAGATAAATTTACACCCCAAAAGCTATATAAAAACTTTTGGGGTGTACCTTAATTACTTTACTGCTTTTTCAGCTTATAGCTGTTTGAAAAAGTCGTTGCCTTTGTCGTCAACTAAAATAAATGCAGGGAAGTCTTCAACTTGTATTTTCCAGATGGCTTCCATTCCCAACTCAGGATAAGCAATACATTCGATACTCTTAATATTATCTTGAGCAAGAATAGCTGCTGGTCCTCCGATTGAGCCTAAGTAAAATCCTCCGTGTTTCTTACAAGCATCAGTTACTTGCTGGCTTCTATTTCCTTTAGCCAACATAATCATACTGCCTCCGTGAGACTGAAACAAATCAACATAAGAGTCCATACGTCCAGCAGTTGTTGGTCCCATAGAGCCACAAGCCATTCCTTCTGGAGTTTTAGCTGGTCCTGCATAATAAATAGGGTGATCTTTGATGTATTGAGGAAGTTCTTCTCCTCTATCCAACAATTCTTTAAGTTTAGCGTGAGCTATATCACGTCCTACTACTATTGTTCCATTCAAAGACAAACGTGTAGACACTGGGTACTTAGTAAGATCAGCAAGAATTTCTTTCATCGGGCGATTTAAGTCTATCTTAACAACCTCTCCTTCACCAGCTTTACGATATGCTTCAGGAATATATTGTGCTGGGTGTGTTTCTAATTTTTCAATCCAAACTCCGTCAGCATTAATCTTAGCTTTAATATTTCTATCAGCAGAACAAGAAACAGCCATTCCTACAGGGCAAGATGCGCCATGGCGAGGCAAACGAACAATACGCACATCGTGAGCTAAATATTTACCTCCGAATTGAGCACCTAAACCTATCTTTTGTGCCGCTTTTAGCATTTTGTTTTCCAATTCCACATCACGGAAAGCTTGTCCGTACTCGTTACCTTCAGTAGGAAGAGAGTCGTAATACTTAGTAGAAGCAAGTTTTACGGTTTTCAAACAAGCATCAGCAGAAGTTCCACCAATAACAAAAGCTATATGATAAGGAGGACAAGCAGCTGTTCCTAACGATTTCATCTTTTCGATAAGGAATTTTTCTAAAGAGTCAGGATTTAATAAAGCTTTCGTTTCTTGAAACAAATAAGTTTTATTAGCAGAACCACCACCTTTAGCTATACATAAAAACTTATACTCTTTGCCATCAATAGCTTGAATATCTATTTGAGCAGGAAGATTAGTTCCTGTATTCTTTTCGGTATACATATCCAAAGCAACCGTTTGAGAATAACGAAGGTTTTCTTCGGTGTATGTTTTATAAACCCCTTTAGAAAGAGCTTCTTCATCGCCGCCACCAGTCCACACTTGTTGACCTTTTTTAGCAATAATAGTAGCCGTTCCTGTATCCTGACAGAAAGGAAGCACTCCCTTTGATGAAACTTCGGCATTGCGAAGCATAGTTAGAGCAACAAACTTATCGTTTTCGCTCGCTTCTGGGTCTGATAATATTGCCGACACTTGTTTCTGATGAGCAGGACGTAAGTAAAACGAACAATCGTGGAAACAAGCATTCGCCAACTTTGTTAATGCATCAGGTTCAACTTTAAGAATTTCATTGCCTTCGAACGAAGATGTTGAAACTCCGTCTTTTGTGAGTAAATAATACTCTGTTTCATCTTTTCCTAAAGGAAAAGGATCTTGATACTTAAATGGAGGTGTCATATCTTTTTTATTTAATAATATAAATGTCTAATTCTTTATTCATAATTCTCTTCATCATACTCTTGATAAAGAAAATCATTGTAAGGAAATCTCTGAACGTGAATTTCTTTAACTCTATTATATAGAAGTTCTCTAAGTTCTTCTATATTTTGTTTGTCTTTAGCCGAAACAAAAACACAGTTGTCGTTAAGTTTGTTCATCCAAGTTTTCTTCAGCTCTTCTAAAGATATATTTTCTTTAGTAATAGGAGTAAGATCATCTTCTTCTTTCTCTATGTAAGAAAAAGCATCAATCTTATTAAAAACTATTATAGTTGGTTTGTCGTCCTTATCTATATCGTTTAGAGTTTGAGTTACAACCTCTAATTGTTCTTCAAAAGCAGGGTGCGAAACATCAACTACGTGCACTAAAATATCCGCTTCACGCACTTCGTCTAATGTCGACTTAAAAGATTCTATAAGTTCTGTTGGAAGTTTACGAATAAAACCTACAGTATCAGAAAGCAAAAATGCCAAGTTACTTATAGTTACCTTGCGCACGGTAGTATCTAATGTTGCAAACAATTTATTTTCGGCAAACACATCTGATTTACTAAGCAAATTCATCAGTGTAGATTTTCCTACATTGGTATAACCAACCAAAGCGACTCTAACTAATTTGCCTCTGTTTTTACGCTGATTAGCTTTCTGTTTATCTATTTCTTTAAGGTCTTCCTTAAGTTTAGATATTTTGCTTAGAATAATACGACGGTCGGTTTCTAACTGAGTTTCTCCAGGTCCACGCATTCTAAAGCCACCACTACCGCCACCACTTTGACGCTCTAAGTGAGTCCAAAGTCTTTTCAATCGAGGCAACATATAATTATACTGAGCAAGCTCTACTTGCACTTTAGCATTTGCCGTTTGTGCTCTCGAAGCGAAAATATCTAAGATAAGACTCGTTCTATCCATTATCTTCACCTTAAGCTCAGACTCTAAGTTACGAAGTTGCTTAGGCGAAAGTTCATCATCGAATATAACCATACTTATTTCGTTATCTTCATCTTCGGTGTATGCTTTTATTTCTTGTAGCTTACCCGACCCAACAAAAGTTACAGGGTGTGGATAGTCTACACGTTGAGTAAATCTCTTTTCTGCCGTTATTCCAGCAGTGCTCGCAAGAAACTCCAACTCGTCTAAATACTCTTTAGACTTCTGTTCGTTCTGTTCTGGAGTTATTAACCCTACGAGTATTGCGTTTTCGGTAGGAGTTTCAGTAAGTATAAATTCCTTCATCAATATTGACTTTCATATAAAATTGAGAACAAATTTAATACTTTTCGACAAAAAAACTCTAATTTTGCGGTAATTAATAGATTAAACAGATATGAATCGTTATTTAGCACTCATTATATGTGTTTTTTTGTGGAGTGGAGTTACATTCGGACAAGTTAGTTACGGAGGGAAACCATTAATGGCAAAAAACAATTCTATTTTAAGGAGTGACATAGAAGCTTTAAGCTTTTTAGAGATGCCAAGTTTCGACTTAGATTCTGTTTTCGCTTCCGATGGCATAGGTAGAGATGAAATAAGAACGGGATTCCCATTCGCTTATAAATTCCATACAAATATAAAACGAGGAGTTGATGGCACAGAAACAATCCTTCAAGGAGGAACTAAAGTTTGGAGAGTTGGAATAAAATCAGAAGGAGCTCATTCTATAAACTTATTGTTTACGGAGTTTGAAATACCCGAAGGCGGAAAGTTATTTGTATATAATGCCGATGGTTCTTATATAATAGGAAGTTTCGACCACAGAAACAACTCCGAACAAAAAACTCTTCCACTAAGACCAGTTGCGGGAGATGCTATAATAGTAGAATATTCAGAACCTGAAGATGTTGAATTTGAAGGAAGACTTACAATAGGCGAAGTTAATCACGACTACAGAGATATTCTTAATTCGGAGTATTTAAGAAAAGAACCCGATGCCGACCACGCATCTAATTATTTATGTATGCCTGATGCTCTTTGCGAAGACGTTGACGAAACCCTTATACGAGCAACTGTTTTAATTATGATAAATGGCAACATTGCTTGTTCGGGAGTTTTATTAAACAACACAAACAACGATGAAAAGCCTTATTTATTAACTGCGGTTCATTGTTTTCACTCTACAAACCCACCTGTATTCCCTAAAGAATACGAGTTTTATGTGGGAAGAGCCGAAACTGTTATTACTTTTTTCAACTACAATCGCCAAGAATGTGGAAGTAAAATGAAAGCGACCGAACAATTATCTACAGCTATGGCTTATCCTCGTGTTATTTTGGAAAATAAAGATATAGCATTGTTAGAACTTCAGGAAAAACCACCCTTATATACTAATCATTATTATGCAGGTTGGAATATAGATCAGACACTAAATTCCTATCCTTACATAAACCTACACCACCCTTCGGCTGCTGTCACTAAATATGGGTTATATAATAAAACCTTAAATATGGGAAGCTATCCCGGTAGTTTTTTTGATAATTATTCGCATTGGATAGTTTCTGGTTGGGACGTAGGTTCTACTTATGGAGGCTCGTCTGGGTCGCCCCTTTTTAATTCCGACAATTTAGTAGTCGGAGGTTTAACTGGCGGTAGTTCTAATTGCACCAATACTTCACCCAACGGCAACAGCGACTACTTCTTCGCATTAAAAGCCGGCTGGGAAACCGAAGACGAAACAAATCAACTTAAAACTTATTTAGACCCTTTAGATTTAGGAGCCACTCATTTAAGCGGCTTAGACCCCAACAAAGAAAAACCTTTACACAGAATAAGCAACGTTGCTCTTAATACCTCAGACACTCTTTCCGTTGCAATTTACGAAGATGATATAAACGAAGGATTTGTATTTGGAAATAGCAGTTTACCTATATATGAGTTTGCCGAAGCATTTGAAATAGACACCACTTCGATATTGCAAGGTGTATTTGTTTTTGTTCCCAAGATGCCTTACTCTTACTTTTCGGAAGTAAAAATAAACGTATACTCTGGAGATGAATATCCCGAAGATATTATAGCTTCACAAATACTAAATCCTCAATATTTGAATTATTCTAATGTTGATAGTATTTTCTATTATGCTTCAGTTAAAACATCTTCCGTTGCCACCGAACATTTTGTTCAGTTTGACGATGTTGTGTATCTAAATAAGAAATTCTTTATCGGATACGAAGTAGCAAACTCGACCAACAGCAAGTTTGTAGTTTACAACACTACATCTCTCGAAGACAAAATTAATACTGCTTGGATTAAAGATGAAAAAGGGAACTGGATTACCGCCAACGAATATAATCTTTATCCAATAAAAACATCTTTGGCTATAAATGCCTTGATACAACACAACGACAACCCTGTAGATATAATTGACATTGTAGACAATAAGACTAAAAACAATATTACTTACAACAAACAAAATAATACTCTATCATTCCCTCGCACAACTACTGAAGGAAAATTAGAGATATACTCTATTAACGGACAATTAGTTTACAAACAAATATTAAATACTGGTCAAGAATCCGCATTGTTAAAATCTAATTTGGAAAGAGCAGTTTATATAGTTCGCATAATTACCAACAACGAAGTTTATTCGGAGAAAATTTTGTATTAACAAACATATCGGCAATGTGCAAATATTTCAAAAAATGCCCATTTCATCGAGGATTTTTGATTTTTACAACGCTTCGTGCCAACTTTTATCTTTTAGTTTTTAACTGCGAGTTTGCTCGTTTGTCGCCTTATCTCTGGAGACGCGGCACACCACGTCTCTACTGTGCATTGCGATTGGCTTCGCTTTGCGCTAACTTTTAGTTTTTATCTTTTAGTTTTTATCTTGTGAAACACAAAGCTTCACTTAGGGGCTCCTCTCTACTAAGAGACCCCTGCTCTCTCTACTGAGATAGGCGAGGTCTCTCTACTAAGAACGACGGGGTGCTTTAAGGATAAAGACGAGACCGTTCTACTAAGAGCTGCATCGGGTCTCTACTAAGAAACAGCTTGCCTATCTACTAAGAAAGGAAAGGTATCTCTACTAAGAAGCAACTCGCCTATCTACTAAGAGCGATTATGGTGTTCTATTAAGAGCGTCGGAGTGCTTCGTAAGAGAGATAAAGCCGACCATTTGTCCACTCGCTAACTTTTACGCTCTTCTCCGAGAGTTGAGGATTTACAGATAGTTGCCTATTAGGGTAGTTTACTTACTTTATTGCCTCCTTTCTTAGATTAAGCAAAGGGTCAATAATATCAAAATAACAGAAAAAAAGAAAGTATTGTGAAAATAAGCAAGCAGAGAAAATGTCGAAAATTTGGGCGAAATAGAAAAAAGATAAAAGTTGAATTTTCCGATGAAATCAGGGATTTTTGATTTTTACAACGCTTCGTGCCAACTTTTATCTTTTAGTTTTTATCTTTCCAAAGTGCCATTTTAAAAAAACTTATTGAGTTTTACCCCGAGACACACTATGATTCCAACATAAAAACACTGAGATATTTTAAAACCACAGTGAGTTATAAAATAATAGAAACAGTAGTGCCGTCTTCTGGTTTAGATTTAATAGCAATACTTCCTCCATGTAAATTTATAATTTGTTGGCAAATACTTAGTCCAACCCCAGAGCCTGTTGATTTTGTTGTAAAAAAGGGAACAAATATTTTATCAAGAACATCAGGCAATATTCCATCTCCATTGTCGATTACTCTAATAAACGTTCGTTGATAATAGTCTTTAGAAACATTTATATGTACTTTGACAGAAGTATTAAGAGAAGCAGATTCATAAGCATTTTTTATAAGGTTAATCATTACTTGTTCGATTTGAGCTCGATCAGCATTCAGAGTCCAATTTTCCTTTCCTATTGTATAGGAAAAAAGCATTCTTTCTACTTTTAATAAATTACTTATATCCTCTAACAGTTCTTTTATTGTAAATATAGTTTTTGATGGAGGTGGTATTTTTGTGAGCTTTTGATAGTTATTTACAAAATCAATCAAGCCTTTACTTCTTCTATGAATTGTTTGCATTGCTTTAGGCATAAATTCAATTCTCTCTTCGTCCGTTTCCGAAAATGTTTCCGATAAGGAAATTATAGGAGAAAGAGAATTCATTATTTCGTGAGTTAAAATTCTAATTAACTTTTTCCACGCGTCACTTTCGTTTTCAAACAAAACAGATTCGATATTCTTTAGACTAATAAGCTTTAGATTACGACCATTTAGAGAAAAAGAAAGCATAGTAGCAGCTACTTGTACCTGTTGTTTTTTATTGAAAAAACGAATAATTTTAGTTTCTTTCGGAATGAGTAAATCCAACTCATCAGGCAAAGTAAGAGATACTTTTGCTAAGTCATAAAGTTTACGAGGTTTAGTTTTGCCAAATAACTTAACAGCTGCTTTGTTTATCCATTCTATTTTTCCTGACGAGTCGATTACTAAGATTGCAAAATCAATATTCTCTAAAAGAATTTCATAAAAGCGCAGCATAGATTCAAGTTTATGTTGCTGTTTGTTGAACTGATTTATAGCATTTCCCATATTTAAAACTAACTGCGGAGATAAACCTTTTTGGGTAAAGCTATTAAAAGAGACATTCAATTCATTGAATTGAATAGAACTTATCATACGATTAATGCCTTTAACTGTTTGCTTAATGAATTTTATCAGATAAAGAGTTGAAATTATAAGGGCAATAACACAAGCTATAACAATCCAATACTTTTCGAAAGCAAACATTACTCCGAGAAAAAAGGAAAAGAAGATAATCCAAAAGATGCGTATTGCAAGTAGGTAGTTATATTTTTTCATTCTTTTTTTATTTTACGATATAGAGCATAACGAGTAATTCCGAGTAATTCTGCTGCTTTGTTCATATTGCCATTACAGCGGGTAAGAGCTTTTTCTATAGTTTCTTTTTCGAGTCTCTCTAAATTTAATATCTCATTGTTTTGTGTCTTTCTTCGTTCAGATGTTTGTAATATTATGTTAGACCCTTTCAATGTTTGTCCATTAGAAAGAATAACAGCTCGTTCGATAACGTTTTGTAATTCACGCACATTGCCAGGCCAACCGTATGATAATAGTTTTTCTTTTGCTTCTCTCGATAAGCTATCAATAGAACGTTTATATTTAAGACAAAACTTTTCAAGAAAATAATTAGCCAGTAATACTATGTCGTTTCCTCTTTCCCTTAAAGGAGGAAGAGTTATTTCAATTGTATTAATGCGATAAAGTAAATCTTGGCGAAAGTTATTGTTTTCAATTTCTAAATAAAGATCTGCGTTAGTGGCACTAATAAAGCGAACATCAATAGGGATTGACCGAGTAGAGCCTAATCGTGAAATTTCTTTCTTTTCAATAGCCGTTAAAAGCTTAGCCTGAACGGAAGGAGATAAATTTCCTATTTCATTCAAAAAGAGAGTTCCTCCTGATGCAACTTCCATTCTTCCTATTTTTTCTTTCTTAGCATCAGTAAATGCACCTTTTTCATAACCGAATAGTTCACTTTCAAAAAGATTTTCAGGAACAGTTCCTAAATCAAGATTTACAAATACTTGTTGCGAGCGTAAAGAGTGTTGATATATATAGTGAGCAATCAAATCTTTTCCTGTTCCATTTTCTCCTAAAAGTAAAATGTTTGCTTCTGTATCGGCTAATCTTTTAATAAGATAAAACACTTCTTGCATAATTTCCGACTCTCCAATAATCTCGTTTTGTATGCTTGGATTATTAACAGTGCGAAGTTGTGCTTTAACTGTTTCTAATTCGTTTTGCGACTCTTTTAGCTTTAATACAGAGAATAGGGTTGCTAACAGTTTTTCTTTTTCCCAAGGCTTGGATATAAAGTCGGTAGCTCCTGCTTTTATAGCTTGAACGGCTTTTTCCGTATCGGCGTAAGCGGTCATTAAAACAACAATAGCTTTCGGATTGATTTTAAGTATTCTATCGAGCCAAAAGAAACCTTCTTTCCCGCTTACCATATCTTTCCGAAAGTTCATATCAAGTAAGATAATGTCGGGGTTGTAGGAATGCATAAACGACTCTATCTTTTCTGGATTTGTACTAACCCTAATTTTTTCCATATAAGGTAGGAGTAAGGTATTAAGCGCAAAGAGAATATCTTCGTTGTCGTCGATAATGAGAATTTTTCCTTTCTTTATCATATTCCAATCAATTTAGAGACGGAGCAAAGATAAACTATATCTCAATGCCAAACAAGTGCGAAAACGAACACCTTCTGTGCGAATACAAACAAAAGCATAGCTTCTCTTATTTTTCTAAACAACTGTGTTGCAGCGCAATACTTCAATGGCATAGCATTTGATATATTATTGGCAGAAATAAAACAATAAGATATGAAACGAATAATATTCCTTTTTCTGATTTACGGTTATTTGTCTGCATCATCGCAGAACAATCATAATCCTGTTTTGGAGTTTACATTGCAAGATGTAATTGATTTAGCATTGAAACAATCGCCTGATATATTAAATGCACGTCATACTTTTCGCTCTAAATATTGGGCATACGTATCGTATAAAGCTAATTATCTACCGTCTCTTAATTTTAGCTCAACTCCTTACTTCAACCATTCGATTAACGCAATTACCCAATCAGACGGAACTGAGACTTATGTGTCACAAAATCAACTTAGAACAAATGCTAAGTTATCAATTGATCAAAATATTGCTTTAACAGGAGGTACGTTATCGCTTTATACAAACCTTGACAGAATTGATGCTTTGGACAATAAAACGCACACCTATAAGTCTACTCCAATACAAATTTATTATACGCAACCTTTGTTTGGCTATAACTCACTGAAATGGGATAAGATGATAGAACCGCTTCGATTTGAAGAGGCTAAGAAAAACTATGTGGAAATGCGAGAGGCTGTGGCTGTGAAAGCTGTATCTAAATTTTTTAATTTGGCATTAGCTCAAAGCAATGTGAAAAGTGCTGAAATAAATTACGAAAATGCCAAAACTCTTTATTCTTATGCGCAAGGAAGATATAATATAGGAACAATCTCAGAAAACGAAATACTTCAACTGGAGATTAATATGTTATCAGCAGAGACTTCGTTAATGAATTACTCTCTTTTATTAGATGATTATATGGAAGATTTACGTTCGTATCTTCGTATTAGTGATACTCATCTTATTTCTTTAATAATTGACGACCAAATATCTTTAAAACAAATAGATATGACGAGTGCCTTACAGCATTCAATAGAGAATAGTCCTGATATGATTTATATTGAACGAATAAAGAAAGAAAGTGATAATAATGTGGCTTATGTAAAAGGCAATACGGGATTTCGTGCAAATTTAGGTTTACAATTCGGACTAGCACAAACAAGTCGTGATTTAGAACAAGCTTATCGCAACTTAAAAAACGAACAAATAATAAGTGTAAGCATAAGTTTTCCGATACTTGATTGGGAGAGAGATAAGGGCAAAGTAGAAGTAGCTAAGTCGAGTCGAGATTTGATTTATGCCCAAGCCGAACAAGACAGAAAAGATTTTGAAATGAATATTATTAAATTGGTAAAACAATTTAACTTACAGCCAAACACATTGAGTGTGGCTTATAAGCAAGACCAAACGGCGGAAAAACGGAGCGAGGTAGCTCGTAGTTTATATATGTCGGGAAAGTCGACAATTTTGGATTTAAATTCTTCCATAGAAGAAAAAGATAGTGCACGCAGAAACTACATCAATACTATCTTTAATTATTGGCATCTTTATTACACTTTGCGTATGTACACTTTATACGACTTTGAGAAAGATATAATAATAACAGAAGATTACAAAGAGTTGCTAAAGTAGAGAAGATAAATTTAGTATTAAAACAATAATAATAAAAATATGGACATACAGTTAAAGAAGAAACATTGGATAGTTCGCTACAAATACTATTTGATAGGAGGAGGGATATTTATTGGCTTTTTGATTTACTTACTTATCGTAAGCACTGCACCCCGTCGTTTGAGTTACGATGTTGATAAATTGGAAATAATAGAAGTAACAAAAGACCGCTTTATGGAGTATTTAGATGTTGAAGGAATTGTTCAACCGAAAATGACTATTAGAGTTAACTCTAACGAAGCAGGCACGGTAGATTCTATTATTACAGATAATGGAAGTCTGTTGAAGGAGGGAGATATTATTATGACATTAAAGAATATCGAGCTACAGCGAGTTATTGAAGAAGAACGGGACGAACTAGCGAAGGTTCGGCTTAACTATCGAGAGAAAGAAATACAGATGAAGCAAAAGATTACAGATCTGAAAAGGCAAAACTTAGAAACAATATATAATCTTAATCGACAAGCTAAAGAACAGATAGTCAACAAAGAAGAGTATAATATTGGAATAAAAAGCAAAGCTCAGTATGAATTAGCAACTGAAGATTATGAATTTAATAAAGAAAAGACCAAGTTGTTGCAAGAAGGATTAACTCGCGATTCAATTCTCAATACAATTCAATTAGATTTATTACGCAATGACCTATCTCGTGCTGAAAAACGTTTTGCTCGTAGTCTTGAACGATTAGAAAATTTAGTTGTTCGCGCTCCTATTGATGGACAATTAAGCTCTATAAATGTAATACCAGGAGAAAAAATATCTGCGGGCTCAAGCATTGGGGAATTAAAGATAATAGACGAAATAAAAATAAGTACAAGAGTAAATGAATATTATATAGATAGAGTAACTTTGGGCTTGCCAGCTACAATTACTTATCAAGGAGAAAAATTTCCTTTGAAAATAACTCGTATTAATCCAGAGATAAAAGACCGTCAATTTGAAGTTGATCTTTTATTTACAGATAAACAGATTGAAAACATACGGATAGGCAAAAGTTATCGTTTACAAATTGAGTTGGAACAACCCGAAGAGGCTTTGGTTGTATCGAAAGGGAATTTTTTTCAGGTTACAGGCGGACAGTGGGTGTTTAAGGTAAATGATTCGGGTAGTAAAGCTATCCGTGTGCCTATATCTATTGGAAGACAAAACCCTCGTCAGTACGAAATACTTGAAGGCTTACAGTCTGGCGATAAAATAATAGTTTCAGGTTATGATAATTTTGGAGAAGTTCAAGAGATAATACTAAAATAATAAACAATAAATAAAATGATAAAACATTATTTGAAAATAGCTTTCCGCAACTTGTGGAAATATAAAACGCAAAACTTGATAGGAGTTATCGGTCTTTCCATTGGTATCTGTTTCTTTACATTGGGTTATCACTGGATGAAATATGAAACATCGTACGATAAATTTCATCCCAATTCCGATAGGATATATAGAGTCTATGCGATAGATAAGAATACTCAGAAGCCATTGGAGCATTTGCCTATGGCATTGGCTGATAAACTGACTCAAGAATTTCCGGAGGTAGAAAATGTATCCATGTACTTTAATCAATATCCTTATCGTGTCTATTGGGGAGAAGCAGATCTTGGAACTCCGGAGTTCCGTTTTGTAGATGAACATTTTTTTGAATTTTTCCCTCCGACTATTATTGCCGGAGAAACAAACGTTTTGTTGCAGTCGGATGAAGATTTAATTGTAACAGAAGACTATGCCCGTAAATATTGGGGCTCTCCGGAAGAGGCAGTCGGACAAGTATTGGAAGTTAATGCTCCTAAATCTACTCTAACTATTACGGCAGTAATGGCTAATTTACCTCAAAACTCCAATTTTCAAGGGGAAGGCTTCAGGCAAGATCCTTTTGAAAGAAAGAATAAACATAAAGCAAGAGCAGATAGGATTTGGCTTTTGAAGGATGTAAATATTTATATTTTACTAAATAAAGGTATAGACGTTGAGGCTTTTCAAAATAAACTCCGGAGTTATTTGATAGATAACGGATATAATGAAGATTGGGAGCTTTATATTACTAATATCGCCGATATGCGGCATACTCTTGGATCAGACTTGTCGTTTAATATCAACTATATCCGAACATTTGTGGGCGCCGGACTTCTTTTGATGTTTTGTGCTTTGTTTAACTTCTTGAATCTTTATGTAAATCGTATGTTGCAAAGAAAAAGAGAAATGAAATTAAGGAAGACTGTGGGCGCTAAAAATTTCTCAATTATCAAACTGTTTCAAACGGAGTTGTTGATTCAGTTGTTGTTCGTTTTCCTATTGGGAGGTATTTTGTTGATATATATTGTTCCTCTTTTCGAACAACGTTTCGAAACTGTAATTTTTAGACCTAAACTACAAACACAATACTGGATTATAATAGCCCTTACGTTTGCTATCCTATTTGCATTCTGCTTGTTTTCGGAATGGAAATTTGCTCGGTTTTCTACTCTGACATATGTTTCTAAGACAAATAACTATAAGTTCTTAAGAAATATCAGTATTTGTGTTCAGTTGGCTGTTTGCGTATTCTTTATTGTATCGGCAGTTGTTTTCTATAAACAAGTAAATATGATGAATCATTTCGATTGGGGATTTAATAAAGAGGGTTTAATAAAAATATCTACAACTTATGGAATGAAAAATAATGAGATTGTAAATCAAGAAATAGCAAACCTTCCATTGGTCAAGAGCTTTGTTAATACCGGAGACTTTGAATTGCGAAAAGAACCTTATTTTATGGACGATTATACTACGGTAGATGGGGTAGAGATTAAGGAGCCAATTCTTACTTTCAACTTTGGAGATGATATATTAGACGTATTTGGAATACCTCTTTTACAAGGAAGGAGTTTCGAAGAACAAGATGATTTGCAAATCGGATATGCAGATGGAGTAATGGTCTCGATATCTAATAAAAAAGTTTTGATAACCGAAAGTCTTTATAAACTAATCGGGAAAGAAGATATAATCGGGCAAGTGATTTTTGTGCCGGAATATTCCTGGAGTAACGATCGAAGTGCAGCAATAGGAAAGAGAGAAGTGGTAGGAGTAGTAAAAGATTTCCAGGTTACCGGCTTGCAAAATCAGACTTATCCCATCATAATAACCAGACTCCCAAGTAATGGAAAATGGAGATACAGCAATAATTATATAAGAGTGGAAGAAGGCCGCGAACAGGAAGCTATTGCCGCCATAAAAGATATATTTGATAAATACTCTTCCGGCGATCCTTCCGAAATTCCGGAAATAATACCAGTCAATGACATTTTGAATAATATCAACAAATCGGAGAATGCCAGCCTGCAACTCTTTTTATTGCTCGCTTTGTTGTGTGTTGTGATTGCAGTTTTTGGGATTTATTCTATCTCTTATTCAAATGTTGAACGCCGCAAGCGAGAAGTTGCGATAAGAAAAGTTTCGGGAGCCACCGTTTCGCAAATTGTTCGTATGTTTCTTGCCGAGTATTCCAAGCTATTGATTGTTGCTAATCTGATAGCTTTGCCGTTAGCTTATTATTATATGCAAGATTGGTTGTCGAGTTATACTTATAAAATTAGTATCGACCTTTGGTTATTTTTTGCTGTGTTTGTTTTTACCCTATTTATCGTTATTCTGACGGTATTGGTACAAATCATTCGGGCAGCCAATGCAAATTTGTTAGATGTAATTAAGTCGCAATAATAAAGAAATAAATAATGATCTAGGAGAAGAGAACTTATTCGAATCTCCACAATAAACTTAAAGTTATGATTAAAACAGAAAATCTAAGTAAACTTTTTCGTACAGAAGAAGTAGAAACACATGCCTTGAAAGATGTAAACCTCGAAATTAAAGAAGGAGAATTTGTCGCTATTATGGGACCTTCGGGTTGTGGTAAGTCAACGTTGTTAAACATTATCGGTCTGCTTGACAATCTAACAGCAGGTAAATACGAACTCAATGGTACAGACGTGAGTAAATTTACAGAGTCGGAACGAACTAAGCTCCGTAAAGGCGTAATCGGGTTTGTTTTTCAAAGTTTTAATTTGATTGATGAACTCAATGTTTACGAAAATATTGAGTTGCCTCTTCTTTACATGGGCGTTTCTTCTGGAGAGAGAAAAAAACGGGTGCAAGAAGCAATGGATAGGATGCAGATAACTCATCGATCAAAACATTTTCCACAACAACTTTCAGGAGGACAACAACAACGTGTTGCTATTGCTCGTGCAGTTGTGGCTAATCCTAAATTGATATTAGCCGATGAACCAACTGGAAATTTAGATTCTCGTAATGGGCAAGAGGTTATGGACTTGCTTACAGATCTGAATAATGAAGGAACAACCATAGTTATGGTAACACATAGTCAACATGATGCTAGTTATGCTCAACGAATTATTAATCTTTTTGATGGACAAATAGTTACTGAGATTGAGTTTTAGTTTGAGATTTTCACTAGTATAATCTAATTGCTGGTTGCGATAGCTATGAAAATAAAAAAAAGCATTATCTTTGCGAACCTAAAAAACATAGTAATAATTTAATTTTATAAAGTAATCATGAAAAAAAGAATTAGCTTACATCTATTAAGTTTTTTCGTTATCGTAGGAGTTCTCACTTCTTGTAAAAGTGGACTATCTCCTTTAACTTCGAGCTATATCAAAGCCGAGCCACAGCCACTTGAGTTAATAGCAGGAAAAGTGCCTGTTACTATTAATGCTACATTCCCTGCAAATTGGTTTAATAAAAAAGCTAGTCTGACTGTAATCCCTGTTCTTCGTTACGAAGGTGGTGAAGCTTGGGGAACTGCATACAACTATCAAGGAGAAAAAGTTGCCGGTAACGGACAAGTTATTCCTCAAAAAAAGGGAGCTAACGTAGTGCTTAAAACTTCGTTTGACTACACTCCTGAGATGCAATGCTCTCAGTTATATCTCACTTTCAAAACTAAAGTAGGAAACAAAACTGTAGAACTTCCTGATGTAAAAATTGGAGATGGAGTATTAGCTACTGCTGCTCTATTAAGTATAGAATCTGAAACTCCAGCTATTGCACCTGATAAATTCCAAAGAATAATTAAAGAAGCTCACAACGCTAATATTATGTTTGTTATTCAACAAGCAGAACTTCGTTCAAGCGAGTTAAAGAAAAACGAAGTTATTGATTGGAAAGACATAGTTGCTGGTGCTAACGAAGCTGCGAACAAAAACGTAGACATAGAAATATCTTCTTATGCTTCGCCAGATGGAGGTTACGAACTTAATGAAAAATTGGCTGAAAAAAGAGAAGCTAATACAGAAAAGTATCTTGCAAAAGAATTAAAGAAAGCTAAAGTAGATGCTCCTATCAATGCAAGATATACAGCACAAGACTGGGAAGGGTTCAAAGAATTAGTAGAAAAATCAAACATTCAAGATAAAGACCTTATCTTAAGAGTTCTTTCTATGTATTCTGATTCAGAACAAAGAGAGCGTGAAATAAAAAATATTTCGGCTGTTTACTCTTCATTAACCGACCAAATTTTACCTCAATTACGCCGTTCTCGCTTAACTGCAAATATTGAAATTATAGGAAAATCAGATGAAGAAATCTCTTACTTATCTGCAAACAACCCTAAAGAACTTAATATTGAAGAGCTTCTTTATTCGGCTACTTTAGTAAATACTTCTAACGAAAAAGAACGCATCTACAAAAAAGTTGTAGAACTATATCCTCGCGATGCAAGAGCTTACAACAACCTTGGAGTTACTGAGTATGTAAAAGGAAATCTTACAACTGCTGAAGCTTACTTTAATAGAGCAACAGAAGTTGCAAAACTTCCAGAAACTAATCTTAACTTAGGTTACATAGCCTTAAGCAAAGGAGACACTGATAAAGCTCAAGAATTGTTTGGCAGCGCAGCCGGAGTTCCTGAATTAGACAATGCAATGGCTTACTTATCTGTAGTAAACGGAAATTACGCTCAAGCAGCTAATACATTTAGCGGTTCTATAAGCAACAACGCTGCTGTAGCTCAATTAATGTCGAAAGACTACAATAAAGCAGGAAGCACATTAAATGCAATAGCAACTCCTGATGCAACTACATACTATCTGAAAGCAATTTTAGGAGCAAGAACAAACAATCTTAAAGATGTAACAACTAACTTAAAACAATCAATTAGCTTAAATCCAAATATGGCATCTAAAGCTCTTAACGATGTTGAGTTTGTTAAATACATTACAAATAAAGATTTTCTTAATGCTGTTTTAAGATAAAAAATAACGATGCCGCAAAGCGATTTGCATAATAAAAAAAAAAGCTCTACCTTTGCGGCTCAATTTTATAAAGTATTTATTTTTTAATTAATTAATTTATGAACAGTTACGAAACCGTTTTCATTTTAACTCCCGTTTTATCTGACGTTCAGATGAAGGAAGCGGTAGAAAAATTCAGAAGCATTCTTACTGCTGATGGTGCAGAGATTGTTAATGAAGAGAATTGGGGTTTGCGCAAATTAGCGTATCCTATTCAGAAAAAATCTACCGGATTTTATTCTTTGATTGAATTTAAAGCTAATCCTGAAACAATCGCAAAATTGGAAACTCAATTCCGTCGCGATGAAAAGGTATTACGCTTCTTAACATTCCGTCAAGATAAGTATTTTGCTGAATATGCAGCTAAGAGAAGAAACAAAACAAAAGAAACTAAAAAGGACTAATCATGGCAGCAAACAACAACTCAGAAATTCGTTACTTAACTCCTCCAACAGTTGATGTTAAGAAGAAAAAGTATTGTCGCTTCAAAAAAAGCGGAATCAAATTTATTGATTATAAAGATCCAGAATTCTTGAAGAAATTCTTAAACGAACAAGGAAAAATACTTCCTCGTCGTATCACTGGAACTTCTCAGAAATTCCAACACCGTGTTGCTCAAGCAGTGAAGAGAGCTCGTCATTTAGCTTTACTTCCTTATGTTACTGATTTGATGAAATAAAAAAGAGGAAAATAATTATGCAAGTAATATTATTAGAAGACATAAACAACCTTGGATACAAGGACGATATTGTTACCGTTAAGTCGGGTTATGGAAGAAATTATCTGATTCCTCAAAAGAAAGCTGTTATTGCTTCTGAATCAGCTAAAAAAGTTTTAGCAGAAAATCTTCGTCAAAGAGCACACAAATTGGAAAAAATCAAAGCTGACGCTCAAGCATTAGCTGATAAACTTCAAGGTGTATCTCTTACTATCGGAACTAAAACAAGTTCTTCTGGCACTATCTTCGGCTCTGTATCTAACATACAAATAGCAGAAGAATTGGCTAAGAAAGGTTTTGAAGTAGAAAGAAAACAAATAGTTATCAAAGAAACTATCAAAGAAGTTGGCAACTATGTTGCTATCGCTAAACTTCACAAAGAAGTTTCTGTTGAAATTCCTTTTGAAGTAGTTTCTGAATAAGATTTCAAACAATTTCATACTATAAAAAGAGGGTAACGTCTGAAGATGTTACCCTTTTTTGTGCTTAATCCTGTAGACTTTAATTAAAGACTATTCCTTTCCAATGCAGACTTACAAATAGCAAGCACCTCTTCTCGAAGAGACAATGGCTCTATCACCCTTAATGACCAACTCCGAGACATCAACTCCATAATAAAATCAAGAGTTACTTTGAGTCGTAACCTAATAACAAACTCGTCTTTATTATCTGTTATCACCTCTTGACTATGATGTAAGGGTAAAGACTTTAAGTAGCTACCGTCTCTAGCATCAAAAGAGAGTATTACATCTTCAACTGGATATTCGTCCGATGAATAAATGCCATAGCTATACTTAAACTTTTCAACCACATCTATCGTACTATCTTTCGTAAAAGTTTCGTCTAAAATAACAAGATCGCTTATCCTATCCAGGCCGTATGTTTTCAGACAATTATCTTTTTTTGTTCGAGCAACCAGATACCATCTACCTCGACACTCTTTAACAGCGTATGGTTCAACTTCTCGAAAAGAAGACTCTACAGGATCAAATTTCAGGTACGAAAAAGAGATGCATATAGCATTTTTAATCGCATGAATAAGAGAATAAAGATGTTGCGTTCCCATAGGACGATGTTTTTCTGGCAGCACAAAATTAGGTATTCCTGTTTCAGAATTGAGAGAGGAAAGTACATCAATCGAATCTAAATAACGGTCTATGTCTGAACGTATTGTAGCATCTTCGATATAGTAGCCTTGATTGCGACGGCAATATACTATATCTATACCAAAATCAGTTCTAATATTCTTAATATCTCGTTGTATAGTTCGGCGCGATAGCCCTGTATCGTATATCCCTCGTAGGTTTAATTCCTTTTCGAGATAAGAGGTAAGCTCTGAGAATCTTATATAGGGCGTAGTCCGAATCTTATGTATTGCCAATAAATTACGTTGCAAGTGATGAATGCGTGCCATAGAGTATATTTTACATTTATAAATCAAATACAAAAATAGTTATTTTAAGCGTCGTACAATGACGCTAATTAGAATTAATTTTGCAAAAGCATTGAACGTAATAAAAAATAGCTATATTTGTCATATTGATTAGATATAATTGGTGGATAATTGTGGTTAATATATTGAAAGTGTTTAGACTTGTATATCCCTAACAAATATTAAATTTGTTAGAGTAAAGAGTAAGCTAACGATTTCACACTTTCTATTTTTTATAAACTATTCTTTCAGAAATCGGAGAATAAAAGAAAAAATACCATGAAAAAAGAAGATTTTAGAAATCTATTGCAATCGGTTGGTGTAAATACATTTATTAAGTATTTTGATATTTTTAAGGCAAATAGCCAAGAGAGATCCAACATTGCTATTAAAGACGCGTTTGCCAAAGGAGGAGAAAATTGGACGCCAAATTCAATGAATACTAAAGCTAGTATAGGAAAGAAGATTTTCCTGTTGGAGAAAGAGGAAGATGCATTAAATTACATTATTAATGGGGCTTCAGATGCTGTCAATACTCGAACAAGGGAAGATGCAAAAAGACTAGCAAAACCAGCAAAAGAAATACTTGAAAAGCGTATTGAATATGACAATAATACACTCACTAAAAAATTTAGGAGTCGCTTAAAAACGCAAGATCGTTCAAACAATAAAGATAAATTTTCAACAAGACGATTTGTAACGTTATTTAAGAATGAAAAATTTTTCAAAGAATGGATAAACAAGCAAGTAGATAATGTTATTGTTCTATCTGCTAATGACGAATTTATATTGGAAGAAATAAAATCTATTTATAAAACTGCCGACGGGACTTGGAAATTTGAGGTTAACACGGGAGGCTCTTTTGATTTGTTCACAAGAACAGCAGATGGCAGCTTACGTCCCATGAGTAAAGGTCTTCATATTGATAGCCTCGTACTAGATCATGTCGTTTCAATGAGAGAGATTTTAGAAGAGAACCGGAACGAAATGACTATTATCACTTCTTTTAAAGATGAGCATTTTAATGAAGTTAAAGAAGATATTAAAAAAGAACTGAGATTGTTAGACAGTAAAATACATTTGCAAATAATGGAAAAAAGCGAAAACGCAAAAAAAAGTGACAAATAATCAACTCCTATTACAGCCCTATTTTCTAAGCTTAATCCCTGTAATCATTACGATTGCAGGGATATTTTTTACACTTATTATTTAAAATTTTCCTCGTAGCGTCGCGCATTGGCATCTCCTACTCATAACTTTGTATCAACAATAACATTAATGTTGAACAATTAAAAAAGAAAAGTATGGAAACAAATGATTTAAGATTAAACGCTCACGCTCAGAGGTTAATTTTAGAAAAACAGGCATGGGAGAAACTATCAAAAGAGTTCCCTTGGGATGAAAAGCTAATAGAGCAATACAAAAAGGAAATTGATTGGTCTGCTATTTCAGAGAATATCAATATGCGATGGAGCACTTCTATGCTCGAAAAATATGCGCATTTTATTGATTGGAATCTCTTATCTGATTTATCGGAAGAATATCTATTTTCCTTCACCAACTTAGCAAAGTTTAAGGATTATTGGAATTGGTCAAGACTATCAAGCAATTATGCCATTAAATTTTCCTATGGGATTATCGATGCTTTTGTTAATAAATGGGACTGGGAAGAGCTTATTAACAATGGGTATCGTTTAGACCACATTTATAATGAAAATTTCCTATCTAAATACAATCAATATATCCCAGCTTCTGATTTACAATCATCTGAGCTATGGCAGAAAATTGTAGAATTAAAGACAGACGAATTGACGGCTACTATATTAACGTGAGTTCGATATAAGAAATTCGATAAAAAATTAGCATAACAGCTAAAGATTGATTATATTTATGGTACTGAATTACAAACAATTAAT